>NZ_JAAGPE010000207.1:0-17358 GCF_017104605.1 Burkholderia sp. Ac-20384
CGCGTTGCGCCGCGCGACGCCCGGTGCGGTGGCGAGCGCGTCGCCGTCGCGCTGACCGCAGTGCGCCATGGCGTGGCCGCGACGCACCATGAGAATGGCCGCCGCGGCCTTGGCCCGCGCAAATTTGGCTTTCTACATTCGTTTCCGGCGGTACGAGCCGCCGTCCCCCTGTCGATGCGGAGTCCCAAAGAATGAATCGTCACGATAGCGTTCGCGCCGCGTGCTGCGCGATGTTGGTCCTGGCCGGTACCGGCGCGCACGCGCAAAGCAACGTGACGCTGTACGGCGTGATCGATGCGGGCATCCGCTACGAAACGCACGGCGTGTCGTACGGCGCCGACGGCTCGCCGGTGTCGACGGGCCGCAAGATCTCGATGGCCGACGGCGGCGGCCTGACGGAAAGCTACTGGGGCCTCAAGGGCCAGGAGGATCTCGGCGGCGGGCTGTCCGCGCAGTTCAACGTCGAAAGCCACTTCGGCCCGAACAGCGGCGCGATCGTGCCGGCCGGCTCGCCGAACTTCTTCCAGGTCGCGTACGTGGGGCTCACGTCGACGTCGCTCGGCCAGCTCGCGCTCGGCCGCCAGTACAACGTGCCGTTCGAGATGGTGTCGCTGACCTACGGCTCGAACCTGTGGGCCGGCCCGCAGGATCCGTACTTCAACCTGTTCAAGCCGGAGCAGACGATGCTCGCGGGCGCGCGCACCAGCAACATGATCCAGTACGGCGCGCAGCTCGGCAGCCTGTACCTGCTCGCACAGTACGCGCCGGGCGGCCATGCGGGCGGCGGCGTGCTCGGCAGCCAGGCCGGCGCGGCGATCGCGTACGCGCCGGACAAGGGGCCGTTTACGGTCGGCGCATCGTTCATGCGCACCTGGGACGACGTCACGCACGCGAAATTCGACATCTATGGCGGCGGCGGCTCCGTCACGCTCGGCAACGCGACCGTCAACGCCGGCTATATCGAGAACGCGCGCGACAACGACTTCACGTCGTTCGAGAACGGCCCGTTCAGCTCGACCGATCTCGCCGCGCTCGGCATCATCTCGCCCGCGCAGGTGGCCGATCCGTCGACGCCCGGCGGGTTCCGGCGCCGCAAGATGGCGCTCGCGGGGCTGACCTACCGGTTCACGTCGGCGTTCACGGCCGCCGTCAACGCATGGTGGACCACGCAGTCGGGTTATACGCCGGACTTCGACGGCCGCGCGCGCCAGTTCCAGGTGATCGCCGGCTACAGCCTGTCGAAGCGCAGCATGCTCTACGCGGAAGTCGACTACGCGATCTATCGCGGCGGCCTGATCGGCGCGCAGCTGGTCGGCGTGAACGGGCAGTCGCCGAGCACGAGCACCACGCAGCTCGGCGCGACGGTCGGCCTGCGCCACTACTTCTGACGCGGGGCCGCGCCGGATGTGGGCGATCGTGGCCGGGGAGGCACCGGGTCTCCGGCCGGGCGGGACGAGTACAATCCATGGAAAAAAATACGGAGCATCCATGGACGATACCGACCGTTATACGACGGCGAATCTGCCGGTCCATCTGTTGCGGTGCCTCGCGGAGACAAGCAAGGAGCTGGGCATCGACCCCACGCGGCTGTGCCTCGGGCTCGGCTTCGACGTCGCGGACCTGTCGAATCCGTCGTGCCGGATTTCCTTGCGCCAGGCGAGCACGATGATCCGCCGCGCGCTCGACATGGCGCCGGGGCGGGCGCTCGGCCTCGAACTCGGCACGAGCGAGACGATCGCGTCGATCGGCCTGGTCGGCTATGCGATGCTGACGAGCCCGACGCTGAAGGACGCGATCTCCGTCGGGATGGAACTGCAGCGCCACACGGGGCCGCTGATGCGCTTCGAGGTGATCTCGGATGCGCGCACGCTGTCGATCCGCGCCACCAACGTCTTTCTCGAACCCGACATCGAGGCGTTCCTCGTCGAGGAAGCGTTCGGCAGCTTCATGAAGATCGGGCGCTCGCTCGTCGGCCCCGCGTTCCAGCCGAAGGTCGTCGATCTCAGCTACCCGCCGCCGGCCTATGCGGAGCAGTACACGCGCGTGTTCCCGTGCCCGGTGCGGTTCGAACAGGAGCAGAACCTGTTTTCATGCGACGCGGCGCTCGGCAACCGCCCGATCGCGACCCACGATCCGCTCGCGCATCGCCAGGCGCTCGAATTCCTGCAGGACGCGCTGCCGCCCGAACCCGAAGGCACCGAGTTTCTCGAATCGATCGAACGGATCATGCGGCGCGACCTGCGGCATGCGCCGTCGCTCGCCGAAATCGCCGCGCAGCTGTGCATGAGCGAGCGCACACTCCGGCGGCGGCTCGCCGACCAGGGCGTGTCGTATCAGACGGTGATCGACACGATCCGCCGCAAGCGCGCGTTCACGCTGCTGAGCAACCCGCGGCTGTCGATCGAGGACGTCGCGCACGAAGTCGGGTTCAGCGACGCGCATAACTTCCGGCGCGCGTTCAAGCGGTGGACGGGGCACGGGCCGCGCGAGGGGCAGCGGCCGGCGTAGCGCCCCCCGCCGCGCGGCACGGCCGGGCCGCTGTTACGCCGCGCCTGCGAGCGAACGATCGAGCGCGACGAGCGTTTGATACAGCACGCGCGTACCGTCGAGCAGCTGCTGCGGCTCGATCCATTCTTCCGGGCAATGACTGCGGCCGCCCAGGCACGGAACGAAGATCATCCCGATCGGCCCGGTCGGCGCAACGTACATCGCATCGTGCCCCGCACCGCTCGGCAGCCGCATGTTCGGATAGTCGAGCTGCGTGGCCGCCTGCTCGACCGCATCCATCACGAGCGGCTGGCAATCGGTCGGCCGTGCGCGGCTCACGTGCTCCGCACGCGCGCTCAACCGCAACGCGTCGAGCCGCGCGGCCGCACCGGCCAGCAGCGCCTCGGGGAAATCGTCGAGCACCGCGTCGCTGTCGCTGCGCACTTCGAGCATCAGCTCGACCTGCCCCGGCACCGCGTTCGGCACGTTCGGCGTCATCGCGATCCGCCCGATCGTCGCGACGACATAGTGCGGATTGCCCGACAGCGCCGACGCGCGCGCATGTGCGGCCTCGATCAGGTGCGCGGCACCGACGAGCGCGTCGCGACGGATGTCCATCGGCGTCGTGCCCGCATGGTCGGGCTGCCCGGTCACGGTGATCAGCACCCGCCGGATGCCGACGATGTTGGTCACGACGCCGATCGGCAAGCCGCGCGTCTCGAGTACCGGCCCCTGTTCGATATGCAGCTCGACGAACGCTGCGGTACTGCCCGGCGCGCGCAGCGGTTCGCGCAGCGCGTCCGGATTGCCGCCGATGCGGCGCAGCGCTTCCGCGAGCGTTTCGCCTTCGGCATTCGTCGCGCGCAGCATGCCGGCGTCGAGCACGCCCGACAGCGCGCGGCTGCCGACGCACGAAATGCCGTAGTCGCTCGGTTCTTCGGACAGGAAGTCGATCACCTCGAACGGATGGTCGAGCACGATCCCCTGCTCGTTCAGCGTATGCGCGACCTCGATGCCCGCGAGCACGCCGATGATCCCGTCGAAGCGGCCGCCGCCGACCACCGTGTCGCAGTGCGACCCCGTGACGAGCGGTTTCGTGCAGCGGCCGCTGCCTTCGCGGCGGCCGATCAGGTTGCCGCCCGCGTCCATCGACACGGTGAGGCCGGCCTCGGCAAACTGCGCGGCAAGCCATGCACGCGCTTCGGTGAACAGCGGCGAGAACGCGCGGCGCGTCCACGGGACATCGGGCCGCGTGAAGCGCGCCAGTCGCTCGACACGCGCGTTCAGGCGTTCGGCGTTCAGCGGCGGGAAAGGGAAATCCGTCGGATTCATGCGTGCTCCTGATGTGTGGCGATCGACCGGCTGCCGTGCGGCTTCAGGAAACGGCCCGAGCCCGCCGGATTGACGATGCGCTCGCCGTCGTACACGAGCGCGCCGCGACAGTACGTGGCGGCGATCCGCACCGTGAATTCCATCCCTTCGAACGCGCTCCACTGCACGGCCGACAGGCTGCGCGACGGATCGAACGCATAACGTTCCGGCCTGAGGATCACGAAATCCGCATCGGCGCCGACATCGAGCGACCCTTTGCGGTCATCGAGCAGGAAATGCCGCGCCGGGTTCGTCGCGAGCAGTTCGGCCACGCGCGTCGGCGCGATGCCATGCTGTTCGCAGCCGGTCCAGAACGCGGGCAACAGCGTTTCGAGCCCCGGGCCGCCCGACGCGTTGCGGAACACGTTCGGGTCGCCCTTGCGTTCGAGCCCCCAGCTCACGTGATCCGACGACACGAACGTGCATTCGCCGCGCGCGATGTGCGTCCACAGCAGATCCTGCTCGGCGCGCGGCCGGATCGGCGGATAGTGCTTGGTTTTCGCGCCGAAGCGTTTCGTGTGCGTTTCGTGGTCGAGCATCAGGTACTGCACGCAGGTCTCGATGCTCGCGCGATGGCCGGCCTTCCGGAACAGGTTGCACAGCTCGAAGCCGCGCGACGTCGACACGTGCACCGCGTGCGCGCGGGCGCCCGTCTCCGCGCCGATCTCGTAGATCAGCGCGGTCGCGAGGTTCTCGATCAGCGGCGGATGCGCGCGCAGGAACGCGTCCCAGCCCGTATCGCCGGCCTCGATCATCCGCGCGATGTTCTTGCGCGTCATGTCCTGCATCTGGTTGTGCACGCCGCACGCGAGGCCCGACGGCGCGATCAGCCGGAACGCGTCGTACAGCACGTCCTCCTCGACGCGCGGGAACCGGCCGGGCGTCGCCTCGAACGTCGAGAACTTGAACGCGCACACGCCGCCGTCGATCAGCCCGGCCGCTGCTTCCAGGCCGTGCTTCGCGTTGAGCGTGCCGTACAGCGCGACGTCGACGTGGCAATCGCGCTCGGCTTCCGCGATCTTGCGGTCGAGCTGCGCGCGCGACGCGACCGGCTCCGGATCGTCGTACGGCATGTCGACCATCACCGTCACGCCCCCGGCGGCGGCCGCACGCGACGCGTGACCGAGCCCCTCCTGGTTCGCCTGGCTGGCCGCATGCACCTGCCCGTCGACGACGCCCGGCAGCACCCACTGCCCGCGCGCATCGATCGTGTCGCGCGCCGCCGGCGGCGCACCCGTGCCACGCGCGGCGATCCGCCCGTGCCTGATCGCGAGCCAGCCATCGTCGACCACCTCGCGCGCATCGACCAACCGGCCGCGCACCACCTGTTCGAATTCGCTCATCTGCGCCTCCTGCTTTTTTGATCACGAGCAGTTTAGGCAGCGCTCTGCCAGAATGTCTCATGCCGATTTATCGTCCCCACATAACATGGAGTTAAGGCTGTGCGTCTGAACCTGCGCCAGATCGAGGTGTTTCGCGCCATCATGCTGACCGGCTCGATCAGCGGCGCCGCGAAGCTGCTGCACGTGTCGCAGCCGGCCGTCTCGCGGCTCATTTCGTATGCCGAGCAGCGGCTCGGCCTCGCGCTGTTCGAGCGCATCAAGGGGCGGCTCTACCCGACGCCGGAAGCGCAGCGGCTGTTCGTCGAAGTGAATGCGGTGTACCAGGGCGTGCAGCGCGTCAACGAAATCGCGGAAGACCTGATCGAGAACCGGATGGGCCACCTGCGCATCGCGTGCAGCCCCAATCTCGGCCAGTCGCTGCTGCCGCGCGCGATTGCCGCGTTCTACGAACGCTTTCCCGACGTGCGCATCATCCTGCACACGATGATCCCGAGCGTGTTGCTGCAGGCGGTGCTCACGCAGCAGGTCGAGCTCGGCATCGCGTTCCTGCAGGACACGCACCCGAACGTCGAAAGCCAGCGCCTCTATGAAAACCGGATGGTCGCGGCCGTGCCCGCATCGCACCCGTTCGCGCGCCGCAAGACGCTGGCCGTGCGCGATCTCGCGGACCAGCCGCTGATCGGCTATGGCAGCGACATCCCGCTCGGGCAACTGGTGCGGCGGCTGTTCAGCGACGAAGGGCTCGTGCCGCAGGTCAAGATCGAAGTGCAGCAGGCGCACGTCGCGTGCGCGCTCGCGCAGGCCGGCACCGGCATCGCGCTGATCGACGAGCTGACGGTAGCTGGCCCCGTGTGGCCGCAGATCGTCGTGAAGCCGATCGTGCCGACCATCGCCGCGCCGGTCAGCGTGCTGCACCCCGTACTCGCACCGCTGTCGCGCCTCGCGCACGAGTTCATCGACACGCTGCACGCGCTCTCCGCCCCCGCGTGAATTGCGTTGCCCGAGCAGGCTGAAACCGTTGTCCAGCCTGCGTTTCGGCGTAGTACCGACGGCGGCGGATCACCCCGTTCGACATCCGTCGTTCGGGCGTCACCGGGATTACCCTACGCTTAACATTGCGTTATGAAGTCTCCATAAAATAGCAATAACGCTCAATATTCGGCGTCCCTAGAATCGTTTGGACAGTACCGCCACACAAGGCTTTCCGGCCGGCGCGTACGGGCCTTTTTCCCCTCTCAGGACAAACGACACATGGGACGCATTCTGTCTTCGAAGGACGTCGAAGCCGCCGTCAAGGGCGGTTCGGTTTTCGCATGCGGCGGCGGCGGCTGGGCCGACCACGGCCGTGAACTCGGCACGCTCGCGGTCACGATCGGCCGCCCCGAACTGGTGAGCATCGACGAGTTGCCGGACGACGCGTGGATCGCCACGGCCGCCGCGATCGGCGCACCGGGCGGCCTCACCGACTGGCAGATGCTCGGCGCCGATTACGTGAAGGCCGCGCAGCTCGTGCAGGACGCGCTCGGCGCGCCGCTCGCGGGGCTCATCATCGGGCAGAACGGGATGTCGAGCACGCTGAACGCGTGGCTGCCGTCCGCGTTGCTCGGCACCAAGGTGGTCGATGCAGTGGGCGACATCCGCGCGCATCCGACCGGCGACATGGGCTCGCTCGGCCTCGCGTCGAGCACCGCGCCGATGATCCAGGCCGCCGCCGGCGGCAACCGCGAACACCATGCGTACATGGAAGTAGTCGTGCGCGGCGCGACCGCGAAAGTGTCGCCCGTGCTGCGCAAGGCGGCCGACATGGCCGGCGGTTTCATCGCGAGCTGCCGCAACCCGATTCGCGCGTCGTACGTGCGCCAGCATGCGGCGCTCGGCGGCATCAGCCGCGCACTCGCGCTCGGCGAAGCGATCATCGACGCCGAGCGGCGCGGCGGCAGCGCGGTGATCGACGCGATCTGCGCGGCCACGCACGGCGAGATCATCGCGAGCGGCAAGGTCGAGCGCAATACGCTCGAATACACGCGCGAAGCGTTCGACGTCGGCCTCGTCTATCTCGGCAGCGGTACGCAGCGCGCGGTCATTCACGTGATGAACGAACACATGGCGGTGGACGATGCGCACGGCGAGCGGATCGCGACCTACCCGGACGTGATCACGACGCTCGATGCCGAAGGCCGCCCCGTCAGCGCGGGCCAGTTGAAGGAAGGAATGGAGATCCACGTGCTGCGGGTGGCGAAGGCGCACATTCCGCTGTCGTCGTCGGTGTTCGATCCCGCCGTGTATCCGCCGGTCGAAGCCGCGCTCGGCATCTCGATCGCCGACTATGCGCTCGCGCGCTGACCGGGGGGCACGATGACGAACCAGATGACCCGCACCTTCGACGTGACCTCGGGCACCACGCTGCGCTGCAAGGGCTGGCGCCAGGAAGCACTGCTTCGCCTGCTCGAGAACGTGCTCGCCGTCGGCGAGGATCCCGACCAGCTGATCGTCTACGCGGCGCTCGGCCGCGCAGCACGCGACTGGCCGTCGCACGACGCGATCGTACGCACGCTGAAGACGATGGACGAGAACGAGACGCTCGTCGTGCAGTCCGGCAAGCCCGTCGCGCTGCTGCGCACGCATGCGAGCGCACCGCTCGTCGTGATGGCGAACTGCAACCTGATCGGCCAGTGGGCAAAAGCCGAGCACTTCTACGAACTGGAGCGGCGCAACCTGATCTGCTGGGGCGGCCTCACGGCCGGCGACTGGCAGTACATCGGCTCGCAGGGCGTGATCCAGGGCACCTACGAAATCTTCTCGCGGATCGCCGAGCGCCATTTCGACAACGACCTGCGCGGGCGCTTCATCCTGACGGCCGGCCTCGGCGGGATGGGCGGCGCGCAGCCGCTCGCGGGCCGGATGGCGAACGCGGCGACGCTCGTCGTCGAGATCGACCAGACGCGCATCGACAAGCGGCTGCAGATCGGTTTCCTCGAACGGCAGGCGCGCGATCTCGACGAGGCGCTCGCGCTGATCCGCGGCGCGCAGGCCCGGCGCGAACCGATCTCGGTCGGCCTGCTCGGCAACGCGGCCGACGTGTTCCCGGCGATCCTCGCGCGCGGTGTCGTGCCCGACATCGTCACCGACCAGACGGCCGCGCACGATCTCGTGTACGGCTACGTGCCGTCGGGCTACACGCTCGACGAAGTGCGTGCGCTGCGCGACAGCGACCGCACGAAGCTGATGGACGCGAGCCGCGCGTCGATCGTGCGGCACGTCGAAGCGATGCTCGGCTTCAAGGATCGCGGCGCGATCGTGTTCGACAACGGCAACCTGATCCGCACGCATGCGAAGGATGGTGGCGTGGCACGCGCGTTCGAGATCCCGGTGTTCACCGAAGCGTTCCTGCGCCCGCTGTTCTGCCGCGCAATCGGCCCGTTCCGCTGGATTGCGCTGTCGAATGACCCGAACGACATCCGCGTCATCGACGACTACCTGCTCGAACACTTCCCGGACAACCGGATCGTCACGAACTGGATCCGCAAGGCGCGCGAGTGCGTGCCGTTCGAAGGGCTGCCGGCCCGCATCGCGTGGCTCGGCCACGGCGAGCGCACGCGGCTCGCGCTCGCGGTCAACGCGATGGTCCGCGACGGCGTGCTGGCCGGGCCGGTTGCGTTCACGCGCGACCACCTCGACGCCGGCGCGATGGCGCACCCGAACATCATGACCGAGAACCTGCGCGACGGCTCCGACGCGGTGGCCGACTGGCCGCTGCTGAACGCGATGATGAGCTGCTCGTCGATGGCCGATCTCGTCGCGATCCATTCGGGCGGCGGCGGCTACAGCGGCTACATGACGAGCGCGGGCATCACCGTCGTCGCCGACGGCAGCGCGGCCGCGAACGAGCGGCTGACGCTGTCGATGACGAACGACACCGCACTCGGCGTGATCCGTTACGCGGACGCCGGCTACGAAGAAGCGCTCGACGAAGCGCAGCGCAAGCAGATTCCGCACATCCGGCTGTAACGGCCGGCTCGCACGACGACAGGACAGGAGATCGAAGTGAAGCAAACCGCGGTTCCCCTCGACACGGCCGACGCCGTGTCGCCCCCTACCTCGAGTGCCGGGCGCGCGATCGCCGCGGCGTCGATCGGCAACGCGCTGGAGTGGTACGACTTTTCCGTGTACGCGTTCTTTGCCGTGTATATCGCGCAGAACTTCTTCCATCGCGGCGACACGGGCACCGAGCTGGTCGAGGCGTTCATGGCGTTCGGGATCGGCTTCATCGCGCGGCCGCTCGGCGCGCTCGCGATCGGCGTGTACGGCGATCGTGCGGGCCGCAAGGCCGCGCTGACGCTGACCATCCTCGTGATGGCGGCCGGCACCGGCATCATCGCGTTCGCGCCGCCGTACACGGCGATCGGCGTCGGCGCGCCGCTGCTGATCCTGTGCGGCCGCCTGCTGCAGGGCTTCTCGGCCGGCGGCGAAGTGGGCGGCGCAGCGGCGTTCCTGATCGAGCACGCGCCGGCGGACAAGAAGGGCCGCTACGCGTCGTGGCTGCAGGCGAGCATGGCCGCGTCGAACATCCTCGGCGCGCTGGTCGCGACCGGCGTGACGCTCACGCTGTCGCGCGAACAGATCGGCGACTGGGGCTGGCGGATCCCGTTCATCCTCGGCCTCGCGATCGCGCCGGTCGGCCTGTGGCTGCGCAAGACGCTCGACGAAACGCCGCAATTCCGCGCGGAGATGGCGCGTGCCGCGCATGCGCCGGCCGAACGCAAGGCGCCGCTGCTGCAGGTCGTGCGCGACTATCCGCGTGCGCTCGTGGTCGGCACCGGGTTCTCGGTGTTGTGGGCCGTGTGCGTGTACGCGCTGGTGATCTACATGCCGACGCACGTTCAGCGCGCGCTGCACTTCGACGGGCGCGACGCGTTCATCGCGTCGCTGGTCGGCAACTGCCTGATGGCCGTCACCTGCGTGTGCGCCGGGAGCTGGTCCGACCGTTTCGGCCGGCGCAAGGTGCTGACGGCCGGTGCCGTGCTGATGCTCGTATCGGTGTATCCGCTGCTGCACTGGCTCGCCAGCGTCCACACGCTCGCCGCGCTGATCGTCGTGCAGAGCGCGTTCTGCGTGATGGTCGCGATCTTCACGGGCGTCGCGCCCGCCGCGCTGTCGGAGCTGTTCCCGACCAAAGTGCGCGCGACCGGCATGTCGCTGTCCTACAACATCGCCACGACGATCTTCGGCGGCTTCGCTCCGGCGATTCTCGCGTGGCTCACGCAACGGTCCGGCAATCCGTTTGCGCCCGCCTGGTATGTGATGGTCGCGAGCGTCATCGCGCTCGCGTCGATCGCCGCGCTGTCTTCCACGTCACGTCACGCCTGAATTCGGAGAACCGCTTCATGCAACGCTTCCTCATGCGGAGCGCGATCGCGCTCGCGCTTTTCGCCGCCGTCCCGGCCTTCGCGGACGTCACGCTCGACGGCCGGTCCGTCACGCCCGAATCGATCGCACGCATCGCCGACGGCGAAGCCGTGTCGATCGCACCGGCCGCCCGGCAGCGGGTCGTCGCCGCGCACGACGTGCTGCTGAAGGCCGCCGCAGCCGGCCAGCAGATCTACGGGCTGACGGTCGGCGTCGGCCTCAATAAAGACCGCGAGATGGTCGATGCGCACGGCAAGCTGAGCCAGGAGGTCATCGACGCGTCGACACGCTTCAACATCGGGCTGATCCACGCACACTCCGGCAGCGTCGGCCCCGACATGAGCGTGCGCGTGGCCCGCGCCGCGATGGCCGCCCGCCTGAACGCGATGCTCGACGGCGGCGCCGGCGTGCAGCCCGCGATCGTCGATGCGTACGCGCAGTTCCTCAATCGCGGCGTCACGCCCGCGATGCCGGCGGACGGCTCGATCGGCGAAGCCGACATCACGATCTTGAGCCACGTCGGCCTCGCGATGCTCGGCGAAGGCGACGTGTACTACCAGGGCCGCAAGGTCGCGGCCGCCGATGCGCTGAAGTCGGCCGGCATCGCGACGATTCGCCCGTACGGCAAGGATGCGCTCGCGATCCTCAGTTCCAACGCGTACTCGACCGGCATGGGCGCGCTGGCGCTCACCGACATGGCGCGTCTCGCGCAGGTGTCGAAGCTCGTGTTCGCGCTGAGCCTGCAGGGGCTGAACGGCAACGTGTCGCCGTTCCGCGAGGACACGCTCGCGCTGCGGCCGTTCCCGGCGACGCTGCGCGCGGGCGCCGCCCTGCGCACGCTGCTCGCGGGCAGCAGCCTGTGGAATCGCGATCCGGACCGGCCGCTGCAGGATCCGCTCAGCTTCCGTTCGGGCGTGTACCTGCTCGGCGAAGAGGATCGCACCTCCGGCGAAGCGCGTGCGCTGCTGCAGGTGCAGTTGAACTCGAGCGACGACAACCCGGGCGTCGCGGTGGGCGTCACGCCGAAGTCGAACCGCGCACAGGATGCGGCCGGTTATGTCGACGGCGGAGGCGCGGTGCTGCCGAGCGCGAACTTCGAACCGCTGCCGTGGGTGCTCGCGTTCGAACAGCTCGGGCTCGCACTCGGCCACAACGCGCTCGCGTCCGCGCAGCGCATCGTCAAGCTGAACGATCCGCACCTCACCGGCCTCTCGCGCTTCCTCGGCACCGAGGACACCGTGCACGCGTTCGGCGCAATGGAGAAGCCGCCGACCGCGCTCGCGATGACGGTGAAGTCGCTCGCGATGCCCGTGTCGCTCGACTACCTTCCGGTCGCCGGCGGCATCGAGGACGTCGCGACGAACGCGCCCGACGTCGTGCAGCGCGTGCAGAAGCAGATCGACGCGAGCTATACGCTGCTCGGCCTCGAACTGATCGAGGCGGCGCAGGCGATCGACCTGCGCCAGCGCAAGCAGCCGTCGTTCACGCTCGCGCCGGCCACGCAGCCGCTGTACCGCGCACTGCGCGCGAAGGTCGCGTTCCTCCAGAGCGACCGCCCGCTCACGCCCGACTTCCGCGCCGCCGATGCGCTGCTGCGCGCGTATCGCGACTGAGCGGCGCACCGCCCTTCCTTCGTTACGCCCGTTAGCTGCCATACCCACCGCACCCGCCGCCGCGATCGTCGTTCGATCACGGCGCGGGGCACTTCCGTCATTTCGCCCGTTCGCACGCGACCGAATCCAGCCACCGCGCGCCGCCTTTCAACCACCCCGCACCGGAACACCATCATGAAAAAAATCCTGTTCGCGCTGCCGCTCGCCGCGGCCGCCACCGCCCACGCGCAAAGCAGCGTCACGCTGTACGGCATCGTCGAAGACGGTGTCGACTACGTATCGAACGTGCAGGGCAAGCATCTCGTGCAGCTCGCGTCGGGCGTGACGGCCGGCAGCCGCTGGGGCGTGCGCGGCACCGAGGATCTCGGCGGCGGCCTGAGCGCGATCTTCCGGCTCGAGAGCGGCTTCGACATCAACTCCGGCCGCCTCGGCAGCGGCCTCGCGTTCTCGCGCAATGCGTACGTCGGCCTGAACGACACGAAGCTCGGCACGCTCACGCTCGGCCGCCAGTGGGATTCGATCGTCGACTATGTCGAGCCGTTCACGCTGAACGGCAACATCGGCGGCTACTACTTCGCACACCCGAACGACATGGACAACACCGACAACGGCTTCCCGATCTCGAACGCGGTGAAATACCGCAGCCCGACGATCGCGGGCCTCACGTTCGGCGGCCTCTACGCGTTCGGCGGACAGCCCGGCCGCTTCTCGGACAACGCGACGTTCAGCGTCGGCGCGAGCTACGCGGCGGGCCCGGTCGGCTTCGGCATCGGCTATCTGCGGATCAACAACCCGGGCGTGTCGACGCAGGGCTACCAGAACTATCCGGGCTTCACGAACGCGATCTACGGCAACTACCTCGATGCGGCGCGTGCGCAGAAGGTGTTCGGCGTCGGCGCGTCGTACCAGGTCGTGCAGTGGCTCAAGGTGCTGGCCGACTTCACGAACACGAACTTCCAGCAAGGCAGCGCGGGGCACGACGCGACATTCCAGAACTACGAGCTGTCGACGCTGGTCACGCCGACGCCGGCCGTGACGATCGGCGCGGGCTATACGTACACGACGGGCCGCGATCATGCGACGAACGCGGAGCCGAAGTATCACCAGTTCAACCTGAGCGTCGAATACGCGTTGTCCAAGCGCACGAGCGTCTACGTGATGGGCGCGTTCCAGAAAGCGGCCGGCGACGCGCCGGTCGCGCAGATCGCGGGTTTCAACCCGTCGGGCAACCAGAAACAGGCGGTGGGCCGCGCGGGTATCCGCCACGCGTTCTGACGTTCGCGATGGCTGACGGTCGGGCGTGAAGCCTGCCGTCAGCCGGTCGGTCGGCAAACGTCGCGAAGCATCGGTACGCGGCAGCATTCCATTCACTTCCTTCAGATGATTTGATCAGTATGCCTACTCATTCGAACCGGAACAAAAGCGGGCGACGTCGCCGGCTCGCACCGGCAGTCAACCGCCGGCTGCTGTCGGCCGTCGGCGCTTCGCTGATCGCCTGCACGATCGCCGACGAAGCCGCGGCCCAGTCGTCCGTGTCGCTGTACGGGCTGGCCGACGTCTATGTCGGCACGCAAAAGAGTCTCGGCAAGCCGCGCGCGGTCGCGATGAATTCGGGCGGCTTCACGACGAGCTTCTGGGGGATCGGCGGCCGCGAGGCGCTCGGCGGCGGCTACGCGCTGCAGTTCGCACTCGAAGCGTTCATGCGCCCGTCGAACGGCGGCGCCGGCCGCTTCAGCGGCGATACGTTCTTCGGGCGCAATGCGTATGTCGGCGTTGCGACGCCGTACGGCGTGCTGCGCGCCGGACGCAACACGACGCCGTATTACATCTCCGCCGTACGCTTCAACCCGTTCTCGACGTCGTTCGGCTTTTCACCGGCGCTGAACCAGATGTACAAGGGCGTAGCGGGGCAAGGCCTCGTCGGCGACAACGGCTGGAGCAATTCGGTGCTGGTTTCGACACCCGGCGAACACGCGCTGCAGGCAAGCCTGATCTATGCGACCGGCAACGAGCCGGGCCACGCGGGCGCGAACCAGTGGGGCGGCAGCGTCACCTATGACGGGCACCGCGCGTTCAGCGCAACGCTCGCGTTCCAGCAGGCGAAATTCGACCGGATGCCCGGCGACCTGAACGCCTCCATCGCCGGGTTCACGCAGCAGGACGCCGTGCTGGCCGGCGTCGGCTACGACCTGACCTTCGTGAAGTTCACCGCGTTCTACCAGTACGTGCACGACGCGATCGACGGTGGCGGGCTCGGCACGCATAGCGGGCAACTGGGCGCGGCGGTGCCGCTCGGCTTCGGCACGCTGCTCGCATCGGTGATGGCCGCGAAAAGCCACGGCCGCGACCGCCCGTCGAGAACGACCTGGGCGCTCGGCTACGACTACCGGCTGTCGAAACGGACCGACGTCTACGTCGCGTACATGCGCGACCGCGCGAGCGGCTACGGGAACGGCGATTCGGCCGGGCTCGGCCTGCGCACGGCGTTCTGAACACGCGCCTTCAAGGCGCCATGACGGCGTGCGTGCGGCGGGTGCCTACGCGTCCGCTTCCGCGTGCAGCAGCAACACCGCGTCACGCTTCTCCAGCAGATGCCGCCGCAGGATCGCCGCGAGCGCCTTGCCGTCGCGCGCCTCCAGCGCCTTGATCATCTCCTCGTGATCGTGCACCGCGCGATCCCACTTCTCGACGTGCTGGTTCGAGCGGAACCGCATCGACATGATCCGGCGATTGATCGACTGGTACGTGGCGCGCAGCGCCGAGTTGCGCGCGGCCTCGTTGATGCGGTCGTGGATTTCCTGGTTGCGGCTGTAGTAGCCGGGCAGGTCGTTCTGCATCCGGCACGCGAGCATCGAGTAATGCAGCGCCTTGATCTCCGCGAGCTCCGCGGGCGTGATCCGCTCGCACGCCAGCTCGCCTGAAAACGCCTCCAGCCCCGACATCAGCTCGAACGTTTCGCGGATCTCCGATTCGCTCATCCGGTACACGCTCGCGCCGCGATTCGGCGACAGCACCAGCAGCCCCTCGGCCGCCAGCACCTTGAACGCCTCGCGCAGCGGCGTGCGCGAGATGCCGAGCGTCTCGCACAGCTCGCGCTCGTTCAGCCGCATGCCCGGCGTGAGCACGCCCTCGACGATGAATTTGCGCAGGTGCTCCACGACCGTGTCGTGCAGCCGCTGCCGCTCCAGTTTCGGCAGTGCCGGCGCGGTGCCGACCTGCTCCAGATCATTCAAATCTTGCATGCAAAGTCCTTCCCTCTTGCTTCCCGCGATTCTACTGCAACTCGCCCGACCCGAATATCTCCCCGCCAATGTCGGGTAAACACCGGCATTTTCGGTGAAATCAGCGCTTGGTTTTGGCAGGATCGCTCTGCTAAAGTATTTTGCATGCAAAATTCAAAATGCAACCAAGGAGACAGAACGATCATGCTGCAACTCGACTTCCACCCGTCCGGCCGCCATTTCCTGCAGATTCCGGGGCCGAGCCCGGTGCCCGACCGCATCCTGCGCGCGATGAGCTATCCGACCATCGACCACCGTGGCCCCGAATTCGGTGCGCTCGGCCTCAAGGTGCTGGCCGGCATCAAGAAGATCTTCAAGACCACGCAGCCGGTGATCATCTATCCGGCGTCGGGTACCGGCGCATGGGAGGCCGCGCTGACCAACACGCTGAGCGCCGGCGACACCGTGCTGATGTTCGAAACGGGCCACTTCGCGACGCTGTGGAAAAAGATGGCCGAGGCGCTCGGCCTGAAGCCCGAATTCCTCGGACTGCCGGGCATCGAAGGCTGGCGCCGCGGCGTGCAGCCCGACATGATCGAAGCGCGCCTGCGCGCCGACACCGCGCACGTGATCAAGGCCGTGTGCGTGGTGCACAACGAAACCTCCACCGGCGTCACGTCCGACATCGCGGCCGTGCGCCGCGCGATCGACGCGGCCGGCCACCCGGCGCTGCTGATGGTCGACACGATCTCGGGGCTCGCGTCCGCCGACTACCGCCATGACGAATGGGGCGTCGACGTCACCGTGTCGGGTTCACAGAAAGGGCTGATGCTGCCGCCGGGGATCAGCTTCAACGCGGTGTCGCCGAAGGCGCTCGCCGCGAGCGAGCACGCGACGCTGCCGCGCGCGTTCTGGGGCTGGCACGAAATCATCGAAGCGAACAGGAACGGCTACTGGCCGTACACGCCGAACACCAACCTGCTGTACGGCCTCGCCGAAGCGCTCGACATGATCCTCGGCGAAGGGCTCGACAACGTGTTCGCACGCCACCAGCGGCTCGCGGAAGCGACGCGCCGCGCGGTGCGCGCCTGGGGTCTCGAGATCCAGTGCGCGGACCCGGCCGTCTACAGCCCCGTGCTGACCGGCGTGATGATGCCCGACGGCGTCGACGCGGATGCCGTGCGCAAGCTGATTTACGAACGCTTCGACATGTCGCTCGGCCAGGCACTTGGCAAGATGCGCGCAAAGATGTTCCGCATCGGCCATCTCGGCGACTGCAACGACCTCACGCTGATGGCCACGCTCGCCGGCTGCGAGATGGGGTTGAAGCTCGCCGGTGTGCCGGTGGCCGCGAGCGGCGTCGTCGCGGCGATGGACTATCTCGCCACCAATACGCACACGCCCGCGCTGCGCGCGGCGGCCTGAACGCGTGTGCCTGCGGCCCGCCGCAGGCACACCGCTCGCTCCCTTTTGCGGCCCGCACGACGCGCGGCCGCGCTGCATCGGCACGAAACCGACACGAAAGCGGCCCCAGAGCCGGCGCCGATGCAGCGGCAAGCCAGACAACATCAAGGAGACACAACATGAAGCTGTTCCGGGCGACCGGCATCGTGCTGGTGATGCTATGCGTGATGTACTTCATCACGTACCTCGATCGCGTGAACGTGAGCACGGCCGCCGCCGGGTTCGGCCGGGAATTCGGGCTGAACAAGACGGAGATCGGCCTCGTGTTTTCCGCGTTCGCGTATCCGTACCTCGTGTTCCAGATCATCGGCGGCTGGGTCAGCGACCGCTTCGGCGCGCGCCGCACGCTGCTCGCGTGCGGCCTGCTGTGGGCCATTGCAACGCTGCTCACCGGGATGGCCGGCGGCCTCGCGTCGCTGCTCGCCGCGCGCCTGCTGCTCGGGCTCGGTGAAG
>NZ_JAAGPE010000208.1:0-16913 GCF_017104605.1 Burkholderia sp. Ac-20384
TCCCGGGCCGTACGCTGAAGAACCTGTTCCAGGAGCGTGGCGTGCCGGCCTGGCAACGCGACGTGCCGCTGCTGTTCGCTGGTGACTCGCTGATCTACGTGCCGCGCCTTGGCGTGAATCGCGATGCCGGCCTGTCCGACGGCGGGGTGCCCGGTGATGGCGCATGGCGCCGGATCGAGTGGCGTCCGGACCTGCTGATCGCATGACGGCGGCAGGCTGATGGCGGCGCGATGGCGCGCGCATTTTCACCATTTGGTAAACAGCGCCGGAACGGCCCCGGACGCCGCGAGCGGCTTGTCAAGCGGGCCTCTATCGGGTACGCTCGGTCGTTTGCTCGGCTCGATTTTTGAGCGATTTGTGCAGGTTTTCCGCGTGACGTACCCGGTTTGCGCGGCCTGATCGGCCTTCCGGGCAAAATCCGTCACGCTTGCGTGTTGCGTCCCAGCCGCCCCCCTCGTCGTCCGTCCACAGCCACAAGCCGCGTGACCGAACGGCTACGCGGCCTGCCCAGCGCGCCCGTGCGGTTTCTCCTCCAGTTCAGAACGACAATGGCACTCATCGTACACAAATACGGCGGCACTTCGATGGGCTCGGTCGAGCGCATCAAGAACGTCGCGAAACGCGTCGCAAAATGGCATCAGGCCGGGCACCAGATGGTGGTCGTGCCTTCGGCGATGTCCGGCGAAACCAACCGTCTGCTCGGTCTTGCGAAAGAGATTTCGAGCCAGCCGAGCCCGCGCGAGCTCGACATGATCGCGTCGACCGGCGAGCAGGTCAGCGTCGGCCTGCTGTCGATCGCGCTGCAGGAAATCGGCGTCGAGGCCGTGAGCTACGCCGGCTGGCAAGTGCCGATCAAGACCGACAGCGCGTTCACGAAAGCGCGCATTCACTCGATCGACGACGAGCGCGTGAAGGCTGATCTGAACGCAGGCAAGGTCGTGATCATCACGGGCTTCCAGGGCGTCGATCCGGACGGTCACATCACGACGCTGGGCCGTGGCGGCTCGGATACGTCGGCGGTGGCGGTCGCGGCTGCGCTGGGTGCCGAAGAGTGCCTGATCTATACGGACGTCGACGGCGTCTACACGACCGATCCGCGCGTTGTCGAAGAGGCGCGACGCCTCGATCGCGTGACGTTCGAGGAAATGCTGGAAATGGCCAGCCTCGGCTCGAAGGTCCTGCAGATCCGCTCGGTCGAATTCGCCGGCAAATTCCAGGTGAAGACGCGTGTGCTGTCGAGCCTGACCGATCCGCTGATTGCGCTCGACGAAGAAATGCGCTCGGGCACCCTGATTACTTTTGAAGAAGACGAGACCATGGAAAAGGCAGTCATTTCCGGCATCGCGTTCCAGCGCGACGAAGCACGCATTGCTGTGATGGGCGTGCCCGACAAGCCGGGCATCGCATATCAGATCCTCGGCCCGGTCGCGGATGCGAACGTCGACGTCGACATGATCATCCAGAACCAGAGCGTCCAGGGCAAGACCGACTTCACGTTCACGGTCGGCCGTGGCGACTATCAGAAGGCGATGGACATCCTCACCAACCAGGTGAAGGGCCACGTGAACGCCGAGCAGGTGCAGGGCGACCCGAAGGTGTCGAAGGTATCGGTCGTCGGCGTCGGCATGCGTTCGCACGTGGGCGTCGCGAGCAAGATGTTCCGCACGCTGTCGGAAGAGGGCATCAACATCCAGATGATCTCGACG
This sequence comes from Burkholderia sp. Ac-20384, assembly GCF_017104605.1. Taxonomy (NCBI): domain Bacteria; kingdom Pseudomonadati; phylum Pseudomonadota; class Betaproteobacteria; order Burkholderiales; family Burkholderiaceae; genus Burkholderia; species Burkholderia sp. Ac-20384. Next base: position 1,707 of record NZ_JAAGPE010000208.1, read on the forward strand.
TCCGAAATCAAGATTTCGGTGCTGATCGACGAGAAATACATGGAGCTGGCCGTCCGCGCGCTGCACAAGGCATTCGAACTCGACCAGGCATCGTGAATTTTTCGTGATGCGTTGAAGAAAATGCATCACGGAAATTGACGTGCGGTTCGAAACCCTATATTATTTCGTTCTCGTCGCACTGCCTCCCTGGTGCGAGCGAAAGTTTGGGAGACGTGGCCGAGAGGTCGAAGGCACTCCCCTGCTAAGGGAGCATCTGGGCCAAAACCTGGATCGAGGGTTCGAATCCCTCCGTCTCCGCCAAAAGCGGTGACAAAGCCCCGCAAGTTCTCGGACTTGCGGGGCTTTTTCTTTTTCGGGCGCTTGCCGTGCCACATCACTGGTGCGCCTCTTCATTCGAAGAGAGCCAATGCAGCGGCCTGTTCGCATCGCCCTGTCGCGCCACGGAATCTACACCGTTACCAGTACGCTATCGCTGATGAGCGACGCGAGAGGCGTTTGTCCCTGAACACCAGGCGTTCAATCGTTGCCAAGGGGAGGGGATTGATGGTTCCAGTTCAGCGCATTACCGCGATAGCGTCGATTTCCACCAGGACCTCCGGCCGAAACAGCGACGCAACGCCAATGAGCGCACTGGCTGGCGCATGCCCTTTGAGCCAGCGATCGCGAACCGTACGAATGGTGCCGAGCTGCTCAGGGCGGTAGTCGCGCACGTACAGGGTCATGCGGGCAATCTGGTCGAGCGAACTACCCGCATGATGCAATGTGCTATCCAGGTTCTGGAAGGCTTGCTCCAACTGATCTTCCAGCGTGGGAGCAACGCTTCCGTCGGCAGCGACCGGGACATGTCCACTGAGTAACGCCAGATCGCCCTTTACAACGACGGCGCCAGAAATGCCAGGAATGTCCTGTCCAGGGGCCGTCAGCGTTCGCATCGTTTCCGCAGGCTCTGCCGGCGGTGCAGCGGGCGAGGCTTCCGGTATGTTGGTGATCTTGCTCGTGGACGACATGCTGTCGACGAAGATGCGAGTCGGCATGGCCCAGCCGAAATGATGGACGACCTCATTCAACACGTGTTGTTGCTGCTGGTCGGTGAACGCCGCGGTGGCATCGCTCAGCACGACCGGTTCATAGCCTAGATCGTGCGCGGCGCGCAGTGTCGACTCAATGCATACGTGGGTGGCATAACCCGCGAGGTACAGCCGCGTGATGCCTTGGCCGCGCAGATAGTTGTCCAGATCGGAAGCGGAAAAAGCACTGGCGCCTGCCCGTCCGCTGACAACGAATTCATTTTCAAGCGGCGCAAACGGCCCATGGAACTGCCAACCACTCTCTTGCTTCTGCCAGGTGCCGGCCTTTTGAATTGCGCCACGCAGACCGAATCGAGCCCGCCCCAACTCTCGGTAGTCCGAAGACATCTGCAGCGTCGCGTGAATCACGGGCATGCCCGCTTGACGCGCAGCCGCCAGCGCCAGCCTGGCGGCCTCCTGCGACTGAGAGAACTGATGCTCATCCTCGATCAGCCGTCTCAACTTGCCTTCCGGAGCAAGCCATTCATTGACAAACTCGATCATGAGCAGCGCAGATCGATCGTCGTCCGGCACGTTCGCAATCGGTTCGCGTGCAACTGCGGCAACGCTGACTTCAGCTTGCGACGAGGGAGGCGCTGCCTCACTGGCGCCGGTTGCCATGGCGGACAACAAGAACAGTCGCGAGAACCGGCTTTGCGTGAATTTCAACATCTCGACCCCCTCTTCAATCAATGAGGGTTCGACTATATGGGCGAACCCGTGTCACGATAAGGCGTTGAAATTCAGACTTACTGTGAATTGAAGGAATGGTCGAGTGGATCCATTTACCGATATCAGCACCTTTGTCCGTGCTGCCGAGGCCGGCAATTTCACGCGTGCGGCACGGTTGCTTCAGCTTAGCCCTTCAGCCGTGAGCAAGGCGGTAGCACGTCTGGAAGCCGAACTGGGGGTTCGGCTGTTTCACCGTTCGCCGCGGCAGATCACCTTGACCGGAGATGGCGAATTGTTTTTCGCGGTCTGCCGCCAGGGAATGACGGACATCGAGGACGCTCGAAGCAGGCTTGCGGGGGCGTCGCAACCATGGCGGGGCAAGTTGCGGCTCTGCGTCCCCGTGAGTTTCGGCCAGTATGTGCTGGCGCCTGCGCTTGGTGATTGGCTGGGCGCGCATCCCGGTCTGGATATCGAACTCGCACTGACGGATCGTCACGTCGACATGACGGCCGAGCGTTTCGACCTGGCCGTGATGCTGGGGGAAGTGCCTGACTCCCGGCTGGTGGCTCGCCCGTTGCCCGCTCATCGCTTTGTGACGGTCGCTTCGCCTGCATACCTGCAGTCGCGGGGTGTGCCCGATACGCCGGACGACCTGGTCAACCATACCTGTCTGCGTTATGTGATGGTCAACAGCGGACAGTTCCGAGATTGGATGTTCGTCCGTGGCGGGGATCAGTACAGCCACTTTCCCGTGGGGCCGTTGGCCAGCGACCATGTGTCGGCGCTCCTGGCGCTGTCGGAAGCCGGGGGCGGTATCTTGCAAGCCCCGCATTATGTCGTGGCGCCGTCGTTGGCCGCGGGGCGACTTGTTCCCGTCCTGAGCGACTTCAAGAGCATTGGCGCCCCGTTGTCGGTGGTCTATGAGAAAGCGCGGCAAGCCTCCGCACGCACCAGGCTTGCCGCCGACTTCCTGTTGGCGCTTGGCGAGCGGCTGTAGGGCTGATGCGGGATTCAAAGTCATCGCGCCGCTTGTCGCGATGGCGCAGAACGCATTGCTTGCTACTCGTACTCGACCCGCACACACCGCAGGATGTTGCGCGTGGTGACGTGAGGCGATCGTCACGTCGCCGGCGTCGAGGTCGGATCTGACCGCCGCAAACGACATGATTGACGAGCGCAATATCGTCGATGCGATGACGCTCGCTTCGCCATTTTCCCGTGACACACGAACTCCATCGCATGGTGGCGCGGCGCATATGGGGCTACCTGAGTCATCAATGATCGCGGTTGGGAAAGCGCCGGATGCGGGCGGAGCGACCATTCTCTCGACCTGCATCGTGTCAGGCGAAATGAAATAAAAATGAAAGGCATGTTGTAAGGATTGAGTGCCGCATATTCGCTGTCTCGGCAGGCGTAAATTAGCTCGTTCCGACCCTCCAGAATGGCCCATCAACGTCAAAAATGCGGCACTGCATCGATTTTTGCGATTGACGTCGCCAAGCAATACAAAAAATTACTCATAAAAATCAGCAGCATAGGGCGGAGGCAAAAATCAATGCTCTGCTGCGATGCAGAAAATAATCAATCGCCTTATGCTGGTTAACCCGATCGCGTTTGAGCGGCGTCAAGTTTTCCGGTGATGCCGCTTTACATTTTGCCAACACTGGCGATTCACGAAATCTATCTGTCGATTCGATTTCGTTCCTTTCGTCTCGCCTGTCCCCGATGCAGTGCGCGACTTCATCAAGGCCTTGTTGACATGCATGATTTCCCCTTCCTGAGCCTGGCCATCTGGGCTCCGATCCTGTTCGGCGCGTGCCTGCTGCGCGCCGGTTCCGACCATCATCCACGCCGAACGCGGCTGATCGCGCTCGTCGGTGCGCTGGTGGGGCTTGCGGCAGTCGTGCCGCTGGTTGCCGGTTTCGATGCGCACTCTGCCGCGATGCAGTTCGTCGAAAGCCGCAACTGGCTGGCAGCATTCAATTCCGGATGGCGGGTCGGCATCGACGGCGCGTCGCTGTGGCTCGTCGTGCTGACCGCGTTCACGACGCTCGTGGTAGTGGTGGCGTCGTGGGAGTCGGTCACGGTGCGCGTCGCGCAGTACTACGCGTCGTTCCTGATCCTGTCGGGGCTGATGGTCGGCGTGTTCGTCGCACAGGACGGGCTGCTGTTCTTCATCTTCTTCGAGGCGACGCTGATCCCGCTATACCTGCTGATCGGCACGTGGGGGCGAGAGCGTCGCGTGTACGCGGCCGTGAAGTTCTTCTTCATCTCGTTCGCCGGCTCGCTGATGCTGCTGATGGCGATGCTGTACCTGTACGCGCAGTCGCATACGTTCGACATGGCCGTATGGCGCACGCTGCAGCTCGGCTTCGCGCCGCAGTTGCTGGTGTTCCTCGGTTTCTTCGCCGCATTCGCGGTCAAGGTGCCGATGTGGCCGGTCCACACTTGGCTGAGCGACGTCTATACCGACGGCCCGACCGGCGCCGCGCTGATGCTCGCGATGCTCAAGCTCGGCGGCTACGGGTTCCTGCGCTTCGCGCTGCCGATCACGCCCGATGCGAGCCACTTCTTCGCGCCGGCCGTGATTGCGCTGTCGCTGTTCGCGATCGTCTATGCGAGCCTGATCGCGCTCGCGCAGACCGATCTCGGCAAGCTGCTCGCGTATTCGACGGTCGCGCACATGGGGATCGTCACGCTCGGGCTGTTCCTGTTCAACCGGATCGGCGTCGAAGGCGCGATCGTGCAGCTCGTGTCGTATGGCTTCGTCGCGGGCGCGATGCTGTTGTGCGTGAACGTGCTCGTCGATCGCACGAAGCAGCGCGAGATTGCCGCTTACGGTGGCGTCGCGGGCGTGATGCCGCGTTTCGCGACCTTCACGGTGCTGTTCGCGATGGCCAACGTCGGCCTGCCGGGCACGTCGGGGTTCGTCGGCGAGTTCATGGTCATCATGGGCGCGATCCGCTTCAACTTCTGGATCGGCGCCATCGCGGCGCTGACGCTGATCCTCAGCGCGTCGTACACGCTGTGGATGCTCAAGCGCGTCGTGTTCGGCAAGGTCGCGAGCCAGCGGATCGCGAAGCTCGCCGACCTGAACCGTCGCGAGATCGTGATGTTCGCGTCGCTCGCGCTGGTCGTGGTGATGGTCGGCGTCTATCCGAAGCCGTTCACCGACGCGATCGATCCGACCGTCGGACGGCTGATCGAAGACGCAAGCCATTCGAAGCTGCCGACAGGGGACGGCCCGGCGCAGCCGCAGCCGTCGTACATGGCATCGACGCGCGGCTGATCGCAGCACGTCGCGCGAGCGGGGCGCATCGCATGGCGGTGCGGTCGTTGCACACGCATCGATTCGATCGCGGTCCGGCGCAGGCAGCGCCGGGCCGGCTTTCGGCTGCGTGAAATTGCCCCGCGACAATCTGTCTCACAGCAGATTCTGCAATGATGATTTTCCGCATTAGCTGGTTTTTCATCGCACTCGCGCGACGTATGATTCGGCCACTTTCGTGGATCGAATGCGCATCGGGCATACGCAAACGGATTCAATGACCCTCGGGCTGTGTGATGAAAAGAAAAGCTTCTAAAGGCGGAGTGGCGCTGATGTCGATCGGCGCGGCTTTGAGCCTGTCAGGCTGTAATTTAGATGTACTAAATCCGAAAGGAAGCGTGGGTGCTGCCGAAAAGGCGCTGATCGCGACGTCCACCTGGGCGATGCTGATCGTCGTCGTGCCGGTGATCCTGCTCACGCTGTGGTTCGCGTGGCGTTACCGCGCGTCGAACCGCAACGCCACCTACGCGCCGAACTGGTCGCACTCGACTGCGATCGAGGTCGTGATCTGGACGGTGCCGACGCTGATCATCCTGTTCCTCGGCGTGCTCACGTGGAAGACCACGCACGAGCTCGACCCGTACAAGCCGCTCGAGTCGTCGGTGAAGCCGATCGATGTCGAGGTCGTCGCACTCGACTGGAAGTGGCTGTTCATCTATCCGGAACTCGGCATCGCGTCGGTGAACCAGCTCGCGATTCCGGTCGGCACGCCGGTGAACTTCCGCATCACGTCGGATTCGGTGATGAACTCGTTCTTCATCCCGCAGCTCGGCGGCCAGGTCTACGCGATGGCCGGCATGCAGACGCGTCTGCACCTGATCGCCGACGAGGCCGGCAACTATGCGGGCACGTCCGCCAACTTCAGCGGCCGCGGCTTCTCCGACATGAAGTTCCGCACGCTCGCCGAGCCGCGCGAACAGTTCGATGCATGGGTGCAGAAGGTGAAGGCGTCGCCGGACCGGCTCGACGCGACCGTGTACGGCACCGTCGCGCAGCCGAGCGAGAAGGCGCCCGTGCGCTACTTCTCGTCGGTCGACCCACGGCTCTTCCACAACATCATCGCGAAATACAACGATGGCCACGTCCTCGACCTGAAGGACGCCGCCTGCGGCACGAAGGGGTAACGCATGTTCGGCAAACTCACACTCTCGGCGATCCCGTTCGATCAGCCCATCATCATGGGGGCCGGTGCCTTCATGGGGCTGGTCGTGCTGGGCATTCTCGCCGCGCTGACGATCACCGGCCGGTGGAAATGGCTGTGGACGCAATGGCTGACCACGGTCGACCACAAGAAACTCGGCGTGATGTACATCATCGTCGCGCTGATCATGCTGCTGCGCGGCTTCGCGGACGCGATCATGATGCGCATGCAGCTCGCGCTCTCGTACAACGGGCCCGGCTACCTGCCGCCGCACCACTATGACCAGGTCTTCACGGCACACGGCGTGATCATGATCTTCTTCATGGCGATGGTGTTCATGGTCGGCCTGATGAACCTGATCGTGCCGCTGCAGATCGGTGCGCGCGACGTCGCATTCCCGTTCATCAACTCGCTGTCGTTCTGGATGACGGCGGTCAGCGCAATCCTGATCAACGTCTCGCTCGTGATCGGCGAATTCGCGCAGACGGGCTGGCTCGCGTATCCGCCGTTGTCGGAGCTGCAGTTCAGTCCGGGGGTAGGGGTCGACTACTACTTGTGGGCGCTGCAGATCTCGGGCGTCGGCACGCTGCTGACGGGCGTGAACTTCTTCGTGACGATCATCAAGATGCGCGCGCCGGGCATGACGCTGATGAAGATGCCGGTGTTCACCTGGACCGCGCTCTGCACGAACGTGCTGATCATGGCGTCGTTCCCGATCCTGACCGCGACGCTTGCGCTGCTCGGCCTCGACCGTTACCTCGGCATGCACTTCTTCACGAACGAAGCCGGCGGCAACGCGATGCTGTACCTGAACCTGATCTGGGCATGGGGTCACCCGGAGGTGTACATCCTGATCCTGCCGGCATTCGGCATTTTCTCGGAAGTCATCTCGACGTTCGCGAAGAAGCCGCTGTTCGGCTACAAGACGATGGTGTACGCGACCTGCGCGATCATGGTGCTGTCGTTCCTCGTGTGGCTGCATCACTTCTTCACGATGGGCTCGGGTGCGAACGTGAACGCGTTCTTCGGCATCATGACGATGATCATCGCGATCCCGACCGGCGTGAAGGTGTTCAACTGGCTGTTCACGATGTATCGCGGCCGGATCGAATTCACGACGCCCGTGCTGTGGACGATCGGCTTCATGGTCACGTTCACGCTCGGCGGCATGACCGGCGTGATGATGGCGATTCCGGGTGCGGACTTCGTGCTGCACAACAGCCTGTTCCTGATTGCTCACTTCCACAACGTGATCATCGGCGGCGTGCTGTTCGGCTATCTCGCGGGCTTCAACTACTGGTTCCCGAAGGCGTTCGGCTTCAAGCTGAACGAGAAGCTCGGCAAGGCGGCGTTCTGGTTCTGGCAGATCGGTTTCTACGTTGCATTCGTGCCGCTCTACGTGCTCGGCTTCATGGGCATGACGCGCCGGATCAACCATTACGACAACCCGGCCTGGCATCCGTGGCTGCTGGTCGCCGCATTCGGCGCCGTGCTGATCGCGATCGGCATTGCATGCCAGCTGCTGCAACTGGTGGTCAGCATCCGCAACCGCAACCTGCCCGAGTACCGCGACACGACGGGCGATCCGTGGGGTGGCCGCACGCTGGAATGGGCGACCTCGTCGCCGCCGGCCGATTACAACTTCGCGGTGATCCCGCAAGTGCGCACGCTCGACGCGTATGCGGACATGAAGGCACGCGGCGAAGGCCGGCCGAATCCGGCAGCGATTCGCGACATCCACATGCCGTCGAATACCTGCGCGGGCCTCGTGGTCGCGATCTTCAGCCTGGTGCTCGGCTTCGCGCTGGTGTGGCACATCTGGTGGATGGCGATCGGCGGGCTCGTCGGAATCGTCGCGACGCTCGTGATCTACAGCTCGCGCGATAACGACGGGTATTACATCCCCGCGTCGACGGTGCGGAAGATCGAAGACAAGCAGCCGACGCAGCGCGTGGCCGCGCGCGTCGACGACGTGGAACTGGAGGCCAACTGATGTTGCAGAAAACCTTGAGCGCAACCCTGCTCGAGCACGACGACCATCCGCCGTCGCATTCGGTGTTCGGGTTCTGGCTGTACCTGATGACCGACTGCGTGATCTTTGCGGCGCTGTTCGCGACGTTCGCGGTGCTCGGCCAGCAGCATGCGGGTGGGCCGACCGCGAAAGACCTGTTCGACATTCCGGGCGTCGCGGTGGAAACCGCCGCGCTGCTGCTGTCGAGCATCACGTACGGTTTCGCGATGCTCGCTGCGTACAAGCAGCGGCGCGGCGCGCTGCTCGCCTGGCTCGCGGTGACGTTCGTGCTCGGCGCGGCGTTTCTCGTGATGGAACTGCGCGAGTTCTCGCACCTGATCGCGGAGGGCGCAGGCCCGCAGCGCAGCGCGTTCCTGTCGGCGTTCTTCACGCTGGTCGGCACGCACGGGCTGCACGTGACGGCCGGGCTGCTGTGGATGATCGTGCTCGCCGGGCAGATCGTGTTCCGCGGCGGCGACCTGACCGATCGCGACCTGCGACGCCTGACGTGCCTGAGCCTCTTCTGGCACTTCCTCGACATCGTGTGGATCTGCGTGTTTTCCTTTGTCTATCTCGCGAGCGTGATCTAAATGGCCCATTCGCATTCGTCTCAACTCGAAGAAGGGCACGGCAGTGTCGGCGGCTACGTCGCCGGTTTCATCCTGTCGGTGCTGCTCACGGCCGCGTCGTTCGGCCTCGTGATGGGCGGCGTGCTGTCGCCGCACGCGTCGCTGATTGCGCTTGCCGTGCTCGCGTTCGTGCAGATCGTCGTGCACCTCGTGTACTTCCTGCACATGAACGGCTCGTCGGGCCAGCGCTGGAACGTGATGGCGTTCAGCTACACGGTGCTGACCGCGGCGATCCTGATCGTCGGCACGCTGTGGGTGATGCACAACGTCAGCATGAACATGATGTCGCGCTGAGCGGCAGCAAAGCGCAGCGGTCGAAATCCATGCGCGTTCATGAAAAAAAGGCGGCACGCGAGTGCCGCCTTTTTGTTTTTCCCGGCCGCGTTGCGCCGGGCAGCGGGATCAGTGCCGGGTGCCTGCATCGGCGGTCAGTGCATGCGTGCAGTCGGTGCGGTATTCGGCGGCGAGCCGCTGTTTCGCACCGTCGAGATCGTCGGGGTAGTACGGGCTCGCGTGTGCCGGCTCGTAGCCGACCTGTTCGAGTTCGGTCAGCTCGCGCACGAGGTCCGCATGCGTGACGTCATGGCCGGTGTGGACGAACGGATAGGCGTTGCACTCCTGCGGTGTCAGGTGAGGTGCCGCGAATGCGGCGGTGCTGGCGCATGCGAGCAGCATGCAGGCGACGGTAGTCGACAGTTTCATCCGGTAGCTCCTGGTTTCGCGGCCCGATGCCGCATGACGTCAGCGTAGGCGGCGTGCACGGCGGAGCGAGTGACGCACGGATGAAACATGTTTCACCCGTGCGCCGCGGCGCCGGATGAAGCAATTTTCATGTAACGCAAGACGGCAACCGGGTCGTCTACGATAGTTGCGGGCGCATCGTATGTGCCCGTCATGACGTTCATTGCGAGGGCAACCATGCGAGTACTGACGGTCGAGGACGATGCGGTGACCGCGAACGAAATCGTCGGCGAGCTGACCGCGCGCGGGTTCGAGGTCGACTGGATCGACAACGGCCGCGAAGGCATGCTGCGCGCGATGAGCGCATCGTACGACGCGATCACGCTCGACCGGATGCTGCCGGGTGCGGACGGCCTCGCGATCCTCACCGCGATGCGCACGGTCGGCATCGACACACCGGTGCTGATGCTGAGCGCGCTCGGCGATGTCGACGACCGCATTCGCGGGCTGCGCGCGGGCGGCGACGACTACCTGACGAAGCCGTTCGATTCCGGTGAACTGAGCGCCCGCATCGAGGTGCTGCTGCGTCGCCGGCAGGCGTCGGGCGTGCCGCAGCAGACGCTGTTGAAGGTCGGTGCGCTCGAGCTCGATCTCATTTCGCGCTGCGCGCGTCGCGGGGGCGACGAGATTCCGCTGTTGCCGACCGAGTTCCGCGTGCTCGAGTTCATGATGCGCAATGCGGGCCAGACGATCACGCGCACGATGCTGTTCGAGACCGTGTGGGGCTATCACTTCGATCCCGGCACCAACCTGATCGACGTCCACATGGGCCGGTTGCGCAAGAAGATCGATCCGCCCGGCGCGAACCCGATGATCCAGACGGTGCGTGGCTCGGGCTACATGCTCGCGTGACGGAGGCCCGGATGGATGCGGCTCGCGCGGCGAACTTCACGCGCCGCTGGCACACGACGACGTTTCGCTGGCTGTGCGCGTATGCGGCGATCTTCTCGGTTTCGCTGCTGCTGCTCGCGGGCGTGATCAGCGTGGCCGCGACGCACACGATGACGCGCGACACCGACGAGGTGCTCGCGTGGCAACTGATCTATTTCGATTCGGTTCCCGATGCCGAGCTGCCGCTCGCGATCCACCGGCGGCTCGAGCACGAGCACATGCATACCAGTTTCTACGGGCTGTTCGACGCGAACGGACGCCGTGTAGCCGGGGACATCGCGACGCCGCCCGTGCTGCGCACGGATCGCCAGGGACGCACGCTGAACCGCACGCTCGAGCCGCTCGACGGCCAGCCCGCACCGATTACGCGCGCGATGGCGGTACGCCGCGACAACGGGATGACGCTGGTGGTCGCGCGCGACCTGTCGCATTTCATCCAGATCCGCGATGTCGCGATTCGCGGGCTCGTGATCGGCGGCGTGATGATCCTGATCGCGGGCATCGCGGGCGGCAGCATGCTCGGCATGCGGCAGATGCGCCGCGTCGCCGCGATCCGGCGCGTCACGCGGCAGATCGCCGAAGGCGACCTCGGCAAGCGGCTGCCGGTCGGACGCTACGACGAACTCGACCTGCTTGCGCATCTCGTGAACCACATGCTCGACGAAGTCGAGCGGCTGATGGGCGAGGTGCGGCATACCTGCGACGGTATCGCGCACGATCTGCGCACGCCGCTCGCACGCGTGCACACGATGCTGGCGCGGCTTGCGGAGCAGCCGTTTTGCGCGGACGACCCGGCGTCGTCGGCACTGCTGGCGTCGGCGCGTGACGAGACCGACCGGCTGCTCGAACGTTTTCGCGCGATGCTGCGTATCTCCGAGATCGGCACGCTGAGCCGGCGTGGCGGCTTTGCCGCGGTCGACGTCGCGGCCTTGCTGCGCGACGTTTGCGAGCTTTATGAACCGCTGGCCGAAGCCGTCGACGTGTCGTTCGAACTCGACGCGACATCGGTCGACCGCATTCATGGCGATCGCGCGCTGCTGTTCGAGGCATTCAGCAATCTCGCGGACAACGCAATCAAGTTCACGCCGCCGGGCGGCCGCGTGCGGGTCGCCCTCCATGCGACGCCGAGCGGGCCGCTCGTGCGGTTCGAAGACACCGGGCCCGGCATCCCGCCCGGTGAACGCGACGCAGTACTCGAGCGCTTCTATCGTGGCGAGCGCACACGCCACGTGAGCGGATCGGGGCTTGGGTTGAGCATCGTCTCGGCGGTGATGCACGTGCACGGCTTCGCGCTGAGGATCGGCGACGCCCCCCTGGCCGGTGCGGCGATCACGGTCGAATGCTGGCCGCGCTCGCTCGCATGACGGTGTCGGGGAACGATCGATGCGCATCCTGCTGATTTCCCCGCCGAACCCGGAGGCGGCGCGGCTCGACAAGGCGTTTCGCGAGAGCACGCATGGCGTCGAGCGCGTCGACGGATGGCGCGACGGCTGCTTCGTGGCGACGCAGGACCGGTTCGATGCCATCGTTATCGTTGCGTCCGACACGGCCGCCGGCGCGGCGATCCTCGACGCATTGCCGCGACTCGCCGCATCGGCCGGCGGCGCGACGATTGCCGCGATCGTCGCCGGCGCGACAGCCGTGCAACGTGCACAGCTGCTGCAGGCCGGCTGCGACGTATGCCTTGTCCATCCATGTTCGTTCGTGGAACTGCACGAGCGGCTGCGCGCGCTGTGGCGCCGCGCGGGTGTCATCGCGATGCGCGAGTCGGTCCGGCTCGATGCTGCCACGCGCGCACTCGAAGAGCGTGGCCGGAGGCTGGCGCTCAGCACACGGGAATTCCGTCTCGTCGAATGCCTGCTGCGCGAATCGGGGCGACCGGTCGGGCGCGATACCGTGCTGCGTTATGCGTGGGGCGATGCCGATGTCGAGCCCGAGACGGTCAACGCGCTGGTCGTGCGGTTGCGGCGCAAGCTGGCCGAGCACGCTTTTTCCGCGCGTATCGAAACGGTTGCGCGATTCGGGTTCAGGTTCGACGCGGGGCGGTGATATCGCGGTACCACACCGCGCTTGCGGATGGCGGGCATGCCGCGCGTCGCGCGGCATGTCCGGTTGCGTGCGCTCAGTGCGAATAGAGTTCGCGGTTGAGCTGCGCGAGCTGGCCGTCGCGTTCGGCGTGGACGAGTTCGCGATAGACCTGCGCCCGAGTCAGCGGCGTTGCCGGCCGTGCGTTCCATGCCGGTTGCGACGACGACGGTGCGGTCGCGGCGTACGTTTGCGGCGCAGCGGCGGCGTCGGGCGGCGTTGCGCTGGCCCGGCCGGGCAGCGCGACGCAGAGCGCGGAGAGGGCGGTGGCGAACATCAATGTCTTCATGGCGTGATCCTTGTCGAAGGTCGGGGGCCGGTGTCGCGGATGCGATGCCGGCCTGAAACACGTTATCGGGTGCGCTCGTACGGACGCCCGGCGTGCCGATGAAGAAACGTTCATGAACGCGCGTCGTGCCACCCGCCGCCAAGCGCGCGCACGAGTCCGACGGATGCCTGCAGGCGGCGGGCGTCGACATCGAGCGACGAGATCTGCGTATCGAGTTCGGTCGTCTGTGCGGTGACCACGTCGAGATAGCTGACCGCGCCGTCGCGATAGCGCGACATTGCCAGCGCAAGCGAATGCCGTGCCGCGGCGAGCGCCGCGTCGTCCTCGCCCGATTCGTCACCGAGGCGATGCAACTGCGCAAGATCGTCCTCGACTTCACGGAACGCCTGCAGCACGACCGCACGATAGCGCGCGCCCTGTTCGTCGAACTGTGCACGCGCGTTGCGGATGCCGGCGGCACGCCGGCCCCCGTCGAACAGCGTCATCGCGAGACGCGGCCCGATCGACCAGATCTCGTTCGGCGCGGCGAGCCACGGCGAAAACGTATCGCTCTGGAACCCGGCGTCGAGGCCGAGCGACAGGTCGGGAAAGTACGCGGCGCGTGCGACGCCGATCTGCGCGTTCGCGGCGGCGACTCGGCGTTCGGCGGCGGCGACATCCGGCCGGCGTTCGAGCAGCGTCGACGCGAGCCCGGTCGGAATCGATGGCACGCCCGGCAGCGCAGCAACGGGCGGCAGCGAGAACGTCGACGCGGATTCGCCGACGAGTGCCGCGATCGCATGCTCGTCGAGCGCGCGACGAGCGGCGATGTCGGACGCACGCGCCTGGGCGAGCGCGAGCTGTGTTTGCGCGCGCGATACGTCGAGCCCTGACGCGAGGCCGCCGCGATGACGACTGGCCGTGAGCTGCCACGCACGGCGGTACGTGTCGATCGTTTGCGCGAGCGTGTCTGCTTCACGATCGAGTCCCGCGAGGTCGAAGTAGGTGCTGGCGACGCCGGCCTGCAGGCTGAGCCGGACCGATGCGAGGTCGTCGTCGGCCGCCTGCGCGTCGTCGCGGCCGGCGGCGACCGTGTTGCGGACCTTGCCCCACAGATCGACGTCGTAGCCGAATCCCGCTTCGAGTGTGTTCGACTCATAGGTGTCGGGCTGGCCGCTACCGCGCAGCGGCCGGCGCGCGGACTGGCGGTCGCGGTCGGTCTCTGCATCGATGCCCACGGTCGGCAGCAATGCCGCATGCGCCTCGTCGAACAGCGCGGTGGCTTCATCGTGCCGCGCGACGGCGGCCGCGAGGTCGGGATTCGCACGCGCGACGAGCGGTTCGAGCCGGTCGAGCGTCGCGTCGCCGTACACGCGCCACCAGCCGTCACGTGGCAGGCGATCGGCCGGTGCGGCGTCGACCCATGCACCCGTTTCGCGAAACGCGGCCGGCACGGGAACGGCCGGCGCGCGATAGGTCGGCGCGAACGAGCAGCCGGCGAGCAGCGCGACGCTACCCAGCCACACAGCGAGCAGACGGTCAGCCATGCGCACGCTCCGTCGTCGCGGTGCCGGCGAGACGCACGGGGTCGCCGTCCGCGAGCGAATCGGGTGGATTGTCGATCACGCGGTCACCGGCCGCGAGCCCCGACGCGATCGCGACGCGCGTGCCGAGATCGGTCGCGATCGACACGTTGTGCAGCCGCGCGTGCCCGGTCGCATCGAGTACGGCGACTTGCAGCCCGTCGTGGCGGAAGATCAGCGTGCTTGCCGGAATCGTCAGCGCATGCGCGGCGCCGGGCATCGCGATCCGCACCTGCGCGAATTCGCCCGGGAACAGCGTGCCCGCCGGGTTGGCGATCGAGAACTGCGCGAGCAGCGTGCCGGAAGCCGGGTCGATCGATTGCGCGGAATCCGCGAGCGTGGCGTCGAACGTCATGCCGGGCCGCTCGGGGACGGTCAGCGCGACACGCATGCCTGCGCGGACCGCGGCCGCGTCGTCTTGCGGGACATGGACGTACAGCCGCAGCCGCCGCGCGTCCGAGACGGTGAAGAGTTCGGTACCGTTGCCGCTGCCCGCGTCGATCAGCGCGCCGACATCGGTCTTGCGGGCGGTGACGATACCGTCGAACGGCGCGGTGAGCCGCTTGAACGATTCGAGCGCTTCGAGCCGCCGCACGTTGGCGGTGCTCGCCGCGACGGCCGCGCGTTTCGCGTCGAGGTCGCTGCGCTTTTCGTCGGCCTCCTGTTGCGAGACGGAATCCTGCGCGAGCATCTCGGCCCAGCGGGCGGCCGTGACGGCCGCAAGCCGTTCGTTCGCGCTCGCGCTCTGAAGGTCGGCGCGTGCCTGCTGCAACTGCTGGTCGAGATCGGGC
>NZ_JAAGPE010000209.1:0-241 GCF_017104605.1 Burkholderia sp. Ac-20384
GAACCATTAAAAAAAAAAAAAAAAATAAAATAATCAGGGCACCCCAGATACGACACACACACACGACAATCCAACTATACCACATCAACATAACACATCACACTCTTCATACAGAATAACCCCAGAGCCAGAATCGACACCCTAACTAACCTGACCACAGCTCATGCACTTCATACTCCACTTACATACAACAATAGCCTACCCACCTTCCAACTTATCACCGCTACCACACTCACACAAA
>NZ_JAAGPE010000019.1:0-72254 GCF_017104605.1 Burkholderia sp. Ac-20384
CCGCTTCGGCCGCGCCGCATCGCGACGGCTCGCTGAAAATCGGCTCGCTGAAAGGCGTGCCGTCGTAACCCAAATCGTCGAGGGCAGTCCGGCGCGCCAACCCCGCGCCGGGCGAGACGAGTCGTCGTGCCATGAACGGCCTCCACTGGGTTGTGAAGCCTCAATAGGCTGAGTCTATGATTCATCCGGGCTCGGGCCCGACGACTGAACGCCGCCCCACTCCGGCTTCCCGAAACCCGGCTGGATGAATGTTCACAAGAATGAACGACACGCGATAGGCCCTCAACCAGCATGGGTTCGCGCGCTATCGAACGCGGCCCGAGCGACGCGAGCGCCGGTACGCACCCGGACATCGCCATCCGGTCAGGACATTCCGCACGCGCGCTCACCACCACCCGCACGCGAATTGCAGAACAGTTGCGCCACCGCAGGGTGTCGTTTCGATTTGTGCTGCAGTGGTGTCAATAGAGCCTGCTAATATGCATTTTCGCCCGCGATCGGCCTGCCTGGCATCAGGCGCAGTCCGTCAGCCGATCGGCCCAAAATGAAGTGTTTTCGCAGACGTGAGGCAACCAGAACCCATGAATAACCTGCACCGCGAACTCGCCCCGATCTCGTCCTCCGCCTGGGAACAAATCGAGGAGGAAGTGGCACGCACGTTCAAACGATCGGTGGCCGGCCGCCGCGTCGTCGACGTCGACGGCCCCGAAGGCCCCGAGCTGTCGGCCGTCGGCACCGGGCACCTCGTCGACGTCGCCGCCCCGCGCGAGCAAGTCAATGCGCGGCTGCGCGAAGTCCGCACGATCGTCGAGCTGACGGTGCCGTTCGAGCTGAGCCGCGATGCGATCGACAGCGTCGAGCGCGGCGCGCGCGACGCCGACTGGCAACCGGCGAAGGACGCCGCACAGCGGCTTGCATTCGCCGAAGACGGCGCGATTTTCGACGGCTACGCGGCCGCCGGCATCGTCGGCATCCGCGAAGGCACGTCGAACAACAAGCTCACGCTGCCGGCGGACGTGAGCGCGTATCCCGACGCGATCAGCGACGCGCTCGAGGCGCTGCGGCTGGCCGGCGTCGACGGCCCGTACTCGGTCGTGCTCGGCTCGGATGCGTACACGGCGCTCAGCGAAGCGCGCGACCAGGGCTATCCGGTCCTCGGCCATATCAAGCGGATCGTCAGCGGCGAGATCATCTGGGCGCCGGCGATCAGCGGCGGCTGCGTGCTGTCCACGCGCGGCGGCGATTACGAGCTGCACCTCGGGGAAGACGTATCGATCGGCTACACGAGTCATACCGACAAGGTCGTCCGCCTGTACCTGCGCGAAACGTTCACGTTCCTGATGCTGACGAGCGAAGCATCGGTGGCCGTGGCGCCGCAGGCCAACACGGCGGCCTAACCGCGGTGGCCTGCGCGCGATGCCCGCCGGGCGTCGCGCGCGAGCGGCCACACCGCCGGCCGCATGTTCGTCGCCGATCAAACCCATCTTGCATGGAGTGTGTGATGAGCGAGTCGAATGAGGCATTGCAGGCGCTGCAAGCGTCGGTCGATCACCTGAAGCAGGCGGTCGATGCGAACGCGAGCAGCCAGGCCGGCGACACCGCCGTGCTGTTTACCGTCTTGTCGCTGGTCCTGGCGGAGTTGCCGCCCGACACGCGCAACCTGATCGAGGATTCGTTCTCCGTCTGGGCCAATGGCCTGCCGAATGCGGCACTGTCAACGGACGTGAAGCAGATCGCCCGGCAACGGCTTGCGATGACACTCCCGGACTGACCGCGGCACGCCACGGTTGCGCCGTGTCCGGCCCGGACCGTGCAACCCGCCCTCGCCTTCGGCCGCCACACACGCATCGTCTGCGGTGCGTGTGTGGTTGCACTTAGCCGGTCGCGGCACACTCCCCCCGCGTTACTTCCGTCGCGCCTCTCCACCCGCGGCGCCTTTCATCCGCCCGCAACCGGCGCCCTGCGCGCCGATGTCGCACCGCGATCCGTTCGCGTTGCGCCCCTTCCCGCTTCCTGTCATCACCCGCTGCGCACGCCGCGCACGCCCGTGCCGCCGTGCGCCCGCCCGTCTGTACTCCTTGCCACCCGTGCGCGCGTGCATGCGAGGGTGCAATTCACGGCCGGGCCGGCGCGGAACTGTGCCTTGGATAGCCTCCGCCGATTCGCTATTTTGAACGCAGTCGAAGCGATGCCGTGGGCTCCTCCCGGCACGCACGCTTGCCGACCTGACCGCGACCGTGCACGACGCCGGCGCGCGCTGCGTGACAGCACCGGTGCCGCCCGCGCGCCACCGTGCCGCGCGTCGTGCATTCGCGGTCGGGAAGCGCCAAGCGCCGCACCGCATCGGGACTTCACCCTTCGACCCACTTTCACCGACAGGAGCCAGACCACCATGCCCGCACTTTGCGATATCTGCCACGCCCGGCCGGCCGTCGCGCGCGCAACCGTGATGCAGGACGGCGAGCGCAAGACGATCTCGATCTGCGATTACCACTTCCGTCAGCTGATGCGGCATCAAAGCATGCTGAACCCGTTCGATTCGCTGCTCGGCGGTGGCGGCTCGTCGTCGCTGTTCGGTGGGCTCGACGACGACGCGCCGCTCGCCGCCGAGATCCCGCGCGAATCGGTCGACCCGACCGATGCGTTCAGCGAGCAGACGCTGGAGCTGCTGCAGCGCGCGGCCGAGAAGGCGCACGAGCTGCGCCGCAGCGAACTCGATTCCGAACACCTGTTGTACGCGCTCGCGGACACCGACGTGTGCGCCGCGTTGCTGAAGGAACTGAAGCTGTCGCCGCAGGACATCCGGTCGTACATCGACGAGCATGCGCACACCGGCACAGCCGACGCAGATGCGCCGCTCGACAAGCTGTCGATCTCGCCGCGCGTGAAGAAAGCCGTGCAGTACGCGTTCCAGGCGTCGCGCGATCTCGGTCACTCGTACATCGGCCCCGAGCACCTGTTGATCGGGCTTGCATCGGTGCCGGACAGCGTCGCCGGCACGCTGCTGAAGAAATACGGCGTCACCCCCGAGGCGCTGCGCCAGAAGGTCGTGAAGGTGGTCGGCAAAGGCGCCGAGGACGGCCGCGTCGATGCGCCGACCGGCACGCCGAACCTCGACAAGTTCGGCCGCGACCTCACCGCGATCGCGCGCCAGGGCAAGCTCGACCCGGTGCTCGGCCGCGCGCAGGAAATCGAGAGCACGATCGAAGTGCTCGCGCGTCGCAAGAAGAACAACCCGGTGCTGATCGGCGAGCCGGGCGTCGGCAAGACGGCGATCGTCGAAGGGCTCGCGCAACGGATCGTCAACGGCGACGTGCCCGAGGTGCTGCGCGGCAAGCGGCTCGTCGAAGTCAACATCAACTCGATGGTGGCCGGTGCGAAGTATCGCGGCGAATTCGAGGAGCGTGCGAAGCAGCTGATCGACGAAGTCACTGCGAAGCATGACGAACTGATCCTGTTCATCGACGAGCTGCATACGATCGTCGGTGCCGGCCAGGGCGGCGGCGAAGGCGGCCTCGACATCGCGAACGTGCTGAAGCCCGCGCTTGCGCGCGGCGAGCTGAGCCTGATCGGCGCGACGACGCTCAACGAATACCAGAAGTACATCGAGAAGGACGCCGCGCTCGAACGGCGCTTCCAGCCGGTGTTCGTGCCGGAGCCGAGCGTCGAGCAGACGATCGTGATCCTGCGCGGGCTGCGCGACAGCCTCGAGGCGCACCACCAGGTGACGTTCGCCGACGACGCATTCGTCGCAGCCGCGGAATTCGCCGATCGCTACATCACGTCCCGCTTCCTCCCCGACAAGGCGATCGACCTGATCGACCAGGCTGCCGCGCGTGTGCGGATCGGCGCGACGTCGCGCCCGGTCGACATCCAGGAAGGCGAAGCGCAGATCGCGCAACTGAAGCGCGAACAGGACTACGCGACGTCGCGCAAGCGCTTCGACGAAGCGAAGCAGTTCGAGGAGCAGATCACTGCGAAGCAGAAATCCGTCGACGAGATGATGGAAGCGTGGCAGCGCAAGACGGGCTCCGAAACGCTCGAAGTGACCGTCGAATCGGTGGCCGAGGTCGTGTCGCGGCTGACCGGCATCCCCGTGTCCGAGCTCACGCAGGAAGAACGCCAGAAGCTGCTGAAGATGGAAGAGCAGCTGCGCGAGCGCGTGGTCGGCCAGAGCGATGCCGTGGTGGCGGTCAGCGATGCCGTGCGGCTGTCGCGCGCGGGGCTCGGCCAGACGCACCGGCCGATCGCGACGTTCCTGTTCCTCGGGCCGACGGGCGTCGGCAAGACCGAACTCGCGAAGGCGCTGGCCGAGACCGTGTTCGGCGACGAGCAGGCGATCATCCGCATCGACATGTCCGAGTACATGGAACGGCACGCGGTCGCACGGCTGATCGGCGCGCCGCCCGGCTACGTCGGCTACGACGAAGGCGGCCAGCTCACCGAGCGCGTGCGGCGCCGCCCGTACAGCGTGATCCTGCTCGACGAGATCGAGAAGGCGCACCCGGACGTCTACAACGTGCTGCTGCAGGTGTTCGACGACGGCCGCCTGACCGACGGCAAGGGCCGCGTGGTCGACTTCAGCAACACGATCATCATCGCGACGAGCAACCTCGGCGCCGCGATCATCATGGACAACCTCACGCAACCGGAAGCCGCGCGCAAGACCGACAAGGCGATCCGCGAGGAACTGATGCAGGTGCTGAAGGGCCATTTCCGCCCCGAGTTCCTGAACCGGATCGACGAGGTGATCGTCTTCCATGCGCTGTCGAAGGAGAACATCCGCTCGATCGTGCAGATCCAGCTCGACCGCGTGGTACGCACGGCCGCCGCGCAGGACATCACGCTCGTGATGGGCGACTCGCTCGTCGAGCATCTGACCGAAGCCGGCTACCAGCCGGAGTTCGGCGCGCGCGAGCTGAAGCGCCAGATCCGCCAGACCATCGAGACCCGGCTCGCGAAAGAAATCCTCGCCGACCGGCTGAAGTCGGGCGACCGGTGCGAAGTCGACTACGACAAGGCCAGCGACGAAGTGAAGTTCAACACGCTCGCCGCCCCTGAAGCGAAGGAGACCAAGGACGCGAAGAAGGATGCCGACGGCAAGGCGAAACCGAACGGCAAGGCGGCCAAGGCAGGCGACGACGCGAAGACGGGCAGCACGCCCGCCGACGCACCGCCGCCCGCGCCTGCCGCGAAAGCGTCCGGCAAGAAGTCGTCCGGTACGAAGAAGGACGCGCACTGAAAAACAGCATGCCCCGCACGCCCGGGGCATGCATGACCGGCTCCGTCCACCGGACGGACCCGCCCCACGCCGCGACACGGCGCAAACCGAGCCTCCCGCAACGGGATCGGCAGATGGAGATTCACATGACAAATCGACGCGAAGTGCCAGGCATCAGGAAGTACGACGGGCCCGCCGGTGGTTGGGGCGCGCTTCGCGCGACAGCCGACGCGGTGCGCACGCAAATGGAAACCATCGAGGCGCCGATCGTGCTGATGCGGACCAACCAGCCCGACGGCTTCGACTGCCCCGGCTGTGCATGGCCCGACAAGGAACACAAGTCGACGTTCCAGTTCTGCGAGAACGGCGCGAAGGCCGTCACGTGGGAAGCGACGACCAAGCGCGTGACGCCCGAGTTCTTCGCGGCGAACACCGTGTCGTCGCTGCTGCGCATGTCGGACTACGAGCTGGAGAACATGGGCCGGCTCACGCATCCGCTCGTCTACGATCGCGCGACCGACACGTTCCGCGCGATCGAATGGGACGACGCGTTCGCGCGCATCGGCGAAGTGCTGCGCGCGCTGCCGCCCGAGCAGGTCGAGTTCTATACGTCGGGGCGCGCGTCGAACGAAGCCGCGTACCTGTACCAGCTGTTCGCGCGCGAGTTCGGTACCAACAACTTCCCCGACTGCTCGAACATGTGCCACGAGCCGACCAGCGTCGGCCTGCCGCAGTCGATCGGCATCGGCAAGGGCACGGTATCGCTGGAGGATTTCGATCACTGCGAGCTGATCATCTCGATCGGCCACAACCCCGGCACGAACCACCCGCGGATGATGGGCACGCTGCACGAGTGCTCGCGGCGCAACGTGCCGATCATCGTGTTCAACCCGCTGCGCGAGCGCGCGCTCGAACGCTTCGCCGATCCGCAGGACATGATCGAGATGGCGTCGTTCGGCTCGACCCGGATCGCCTCGACGTACTACCAGGTCGACGCCGGCGGCGACGCGGCCGCGCTGAAGGGCATCATGAAGGCGCTGCTGCAGCTCGAAGCCGAGCGCGGCGACGTGCTCGACCGCGACTTCATCGCGCAGCACACCAACGGCTTCGACGCGTTCTCGGCCGACCTCGAAGCCACGTCGTGGGACGACATCGAGCGTGCAAGCGGCCTCAGCCAGGCGCAGCTCGAACAGGTCGCGCTCGCGTACGCGAAGTCGAACGCAACCATCATCACGTACGGGATGGGCGTCACGCAGCACAACAAGGGCACGGCAACCGTGCGCCTGATCGCCGACCTGCTGCTGATGCGCGGCAACATCGGCAAGCCCGGCGCCGGCGTGTGCCCGCTGCGCGGCCACTCGAACGTGCAGGGCAACCGCACGGTCGGCATCACCGAGAAGCCGTCGGCCGAGTTCCTGAAGAAGATCGAGGACGTGTGCGGCTTCACGCCGCCCGCGCATCACGGGCACGACGCCGTGCAGGCGATGCAGGCGATGATCGACGGCACCGCGAAGGCGCTGCTGTGCCTCGGCGGCAACTTCGCGGTCGCGCTGCCCGATCCGGAACAGTCGTTCCCGGCGATGGCGAAGCTCGACCTGAGCGTGCATCTCGGCACCAAGCTGAACCGCTCGCACCTGCTCGTCGCGAAGGAAACCTTCGTGCTGCCGGTGCTCGGCCGCACCGAGCTCGACATGCAGGCCACCGGCCGGCAGTCGATCACCGTCGAGGATTCGATGTCGATGGTTCACGCATCGGCCGGCAAGCTCAAGCCGGCGTCGGACCAGCTGCGCTCGGAGCCGGCGATCGTCGCGGGGATCGCGCATGCGACGCTGCCGGCGAGCAAGGTCGCGTGGCTCGACCTGATCGACGACTACGACCGCATCCGCGACCTGATCGACCGCACGGTGTCGGGCTTCGAGGCGTTCAACGACCGCATCCGCACGCCGGGCGGCTTCCGCCTGCCGCTGCCGCCCACCGAGCGCGTGTGGCCGACGCCGACCGGCAAGGCGATGTTCTCGGTCTACAAGGGCGTGAAGGAAGATGCCGACGTGCTCGGCGCCGAGCAGGTGCTGCGGCTGATCACGCTGCGCAGCCACGACCAGTACAACACGACGATCTACGGGCTCGACGATCGCTATCGCGGCGTGTTCGGCCGGCGCGACGTGCTGTTCATGAACCCTGCCGATCTCGCGAAGTACGGGCTCGAACACGGCGACCTCGTCGACATTGAGACGGTCACCGCATCGGGCCGCGCGCTGCGTCTCGAGAAGATCACCGCGATCGAGTACGACATCGCGCCGGGGTCGGTCGGCGCGTACTACCCGGAAGCGAACGTGCTCGTGCCGCTTGACTACATCGACAAGGAAAGCGGCACGCCGTCGTACAAGTCGGTGCCGGTGCGCGTCGCGCGCTCGGCGGTCGTCTGACGCAACGGCAGGCTCGCGGGCGCCGTGCAGCGCACCCCGCGAGCCCGCCGCCAGCCGGCGACACCGTGCCGCGCACGGTTCGCCCGGCTACTTCGCCGCGACTGCGGCACGACGAAGGCGCTGAACGCCGGCAATCCGCGTTCAGCGCCTCCTCTACTACGCAGCACGGGAAACGGCACCCTGGCCCCCGCCTGCGCCCCGAATCACGTCCCGTTCAACGCGCCGCCGTCGGCGGCATCGTCGCGCCCGTCTGCCGGCGCCGATACGCGCTGTCACGCGACGCGAGCCAGTAGTACAGCGGCGACGTCAGCGCGAGCCCCACGAGCCACGACAGGTCCGCACCGCCCAGATGCGCGGGAATCGGGCCCGCATACATCGGCGTGTTCATGAACGGAATCTGCACGAGGATGCCGATCGCATACGCGAGCAGCGCCTGCGGGTTGAAGCGGCCGTAGATCCCGCCATCGGCCATGAAGATCGACTTGATGTCGTACTTGCCCTTGTGGATCACGTAGAAGTCGATCAGGTTGATCGCCGTCCACGGCACCAGCACGACGAGCAGCGCGAGCACGAGATCGACGAGGTTGCCGACGAAGTTCGTCGATGCACCGATCGCCGCGTAGCAGCACGCGACGAAGATCACGACCGACACCACCGCGCGCGCCTTCGCGGTCGGAATCCACTTGTACGCGAACGTCTGCACCGACGTGATCACCGCGAGCACCGCGCCGTACAGGTTCAGCGCGTTGTGGCTGATCACGCTCAGCAGGAACAGCACGAGCATCAGCGGGCCGAGCGGGCCCGTCGCCTGCTTGACCGCATCCATCGCGTCCGCGCCGGCCGGCACCGCGAGCACCGCGACCGCGCCGAAGATGAACGCGAGCGTCGAGCCGATCGTGCAGCCGAGATAGGTCGCCCAGAACGTCGACGCGACGCCGACGTTTTCCGGCAGATAGCGCGAATAGTCCGACACGTACGGCGCGAACGCGATCTGCCACAACGCCGACAGCGACACCGTCGCGAGCCATCCGGCAAAGTTGAAGCCGCCGCGCGTCAGGAAATCGTCGGTCGTCACGTGCGTGAGGATCATCCAGAAGCCGACCAGAATGCCGATGCCGAGCACCCAGGTGCCGATCCGGTTCAGGATGTGGATGAACCGGTAGCCGACGATGCCGATCAGCCCCGAGCCCACCGCGCCGATCACGATGCCGACGGGCACCGGCACCGACGACGCGATGCCGTGCACCGACTTGCCGGCCAGCACGATGTTCGACGCGAAGAAGCCGACGTACATCACGGCCGCGATCACAGTCACGAGCAGCGCGCCCCACGAACCGAACTGTGCGCGGCTCTGGATCATCTGCGGGATGCCCATCTGGGGCCCCTGCGCGGAATGCAGCGCCATCAGCACGCCGCCGACCGCCTGGCCGACCACGATCGCGACGATGCCCCACATCAGGTTCAGGTGGAACAGCTGCACGCCGAGCGCGCCGGTCACGATCGCGACGATGCCCCACATCAGGTTCAGGTGGAACAGCTGCACGCCGAGCGCGCCGGTCACGATCGGCAGCGGCGCGATGTTGCCGCCGAACCAGAGCGTGAACAGGTCGCGCACCTTGCCGTGGCGCTCCGCGGGCGGCACGTAGCCGATCGTGTGCTTCTCTATCATCGGGGACGCGTTGCGGTCCACGTTCGTCATGGTGATGTCTCCTGTCCTGCGCGCCGATGCGCGCTTGCCGTGTCAGCCGGCGCGCGTTGGGGGTCGCGCCTGCAATCGGGTCCGGATACGCGAGCGACGACGCACCGCGTGCACGCGCGGCGGTGTCGAACGAAGCGGACGACGCGCATGCGGGGACGGATGCCATGTCCCGCTGCCGCGTGCACAACCGCTTCGCGAACGTCGTGTTCCAGGTTGGAGACGATGGTGCGCCACGACCATCGCGACCGGAAAATACTAAAAATATTTCCGGGACATACGAAAAAGCTCTGCAGCGGAACTGCCGGCACCGGGGGGCTTTCAGGTAAGGTGCTACGCACAACCATGGACAGATTGCGCCCGCGGCGGCACGCCGGGGCCGTGCATCAGAGGTGCTTGTGGCTCACTACACTTTGCGGCAACTGAAATACTTCGTGACGACGGTGGAATCCGGCAGCGTCGCCGAGGCCTCGCGCCAGCTGTTCATCGCGCAGCCGTCGATCTCCAGCGCGATCAAGGGTCTGGAGGAAAGCTTCGGCGTGAAGCTGTTCATCCGCCATCACGCGCAGGGCGTGTCGCTCACGCCGAGCGGCACGCGCTTCTACCGGAAAGCGCAGGAGCTGCTGCGCATCTCGCACGAATTCGAACAGAACGCGCTGGCCGACAACGACGTGATCACCGGGCAGATCGACATCGGCTGCTTCGAGACGGTCGCGCCGCTCTATCTGCCGCAACTGATCGCGGGTTTTCGCGAGCGCTACCCGGGCGTGAACATCCGGCTGCGCGACGGCGACCAGCAGGAACTCGTGCAGGGCCTGACGTCCGGCACGTTCGATCTCGCGCTCATGTACGACCACGATCTCGACGGCACGATCGAGACCGAGCCGCTGATGCCGCCGCAGCAGCCGTACGTGCTGCTGCCGGAGAACCACCGGTTCGCGGGGCAGACGCACGTATCGCTGCGCGACCTGTGCGTCGAGCCGATGATCCTGCTCGACGTGCAGCCGAGCCGCACCTATTTCGTCAGCCTCTTTCATGAACTCGGGCTCACGCCGAACATCGTGTTCGGCTCGCCGTCGATCGAGATGGTGCGCGGGATGGTCGGCCAGGGGTTCGGCTTCTCGCTGCTCGTCACGCGTCCGCATTCCGAGTACACGTACGACGGCCAGCGGGTCGTGACGATCGCCCTCAGCGAAACGGTGAGCCCGTCGGGGCTCGTGAGCGCGCGGCTGAAGCGCGGGCAACTCACGAAGCAGGCGCAGTCGTTCGTCGATTTCTGCCGCGAGCGGCTCGCGCAGATCGTCGTGGAAACGGCGCGATAAGGAACGGCAACACGCACGCACTGCGAAACGCGGTGCGTGCGTGTCGGTACGGCGCGCCGCGTCAGGCGGCCGCAGCGAGATGCGCAGCCAGCCGCCCCAGCATCGCGTCGCAGCCGTGAAGCTGGTCGAGCGTGACGAACTCGTCGGGCTTGTGCCCCTGGTCCATGCTGCCGGGCCCGCACACCACGGTCGGAATGCCGGCCTGCCCGAACAGCCCGCCCTCGGTGCCGAACGCCACCGTGCCGAATGCGTCGGAGCCGCTCAGCATCGCGAGCAGGCGTGCGGCCTCGCTGTCCGGCGCAGTCGCCAGGCCCGGATACGCGCCCAGCGGCTGCAGTTGAATGTCGGTATCGGGCTGCACCGCGCGCATCCTCGGCAACAGTTCGGATTCCGCATAGTCCTGCAGCTTCCGCGGCACGTCGTGCGCATCGAAATCCGGCAGCGCCCGCACCTCGAAGTCGAACTCGCATTCGGCCGGCACGATGTTCAACGCGCGACCGCCCTTGATCAGCCCCGTCTGAACGGTCGAGAACGGCGGATCGAATCGTGCGTCGTGCCGTTCGGGCCGCGCGAGCGCCGCGCCGATCTCGCCGAGCCGGCCGATCAGCTTCGCCGCGTAGTCGATTGCGTTGACGCCCGACGGCGCGTAAGCCGAGTGACACGCGGCGCCCTTCACGTGGCAGCGCATCGCGAGCTTGCCCTTGTGGCCGAGTACCGGCTTCAGTTCGGTCGGCTCGCCGATCAGGCACAGGCGCGGCCGGTGCTCGCGCGCGGCCAGTTGCTCGAGCATCGGCCGCACGCCGAGGCAGCCGACTTCCTCGTCGTACGAGAACGCGAGATGCACGGGCACGCCCAGCGGCCGGGCGACGAATGCCGGCACGGCCGCGAGCACCGACGCGATGAAGCCCTTCATGTCGGCCGTGCCGCGGCCGTACAGGCGTCCGTCGCGCTCGGTCAGCCGGAACGGCTCAACCGTCCACGCCTGCCCGTCGACCGGCACCACGTCGGTATGGCCCGACAGCGCGATGCCGCCGCGATCGCGCGGCCCGATCGTCGCGTACAGGCTCGCCTTCGTGCGCTCCGTGTTGTAGAACAGTTCGCTCTCGACGCCGAAGCCCGCGAGATAGTCGCGGATGAAACCGATCATCTCGAGATTCGAATCGCGGCTGACCGTTGCGAAACCGATCAGCCGTTCGAGCAGTGCGCGGCTCGACGTGTCATTCATCGCCCGGCACTCCGTAGCTCGGCGCGGCGGTGGGATTCAGCGCGCGCGTCTGGTAGTCCTGCATCTGCGGCCGATACGCCTGCCACAACGCATCGAGCTGCCCGATCGGATCGGCATCGGCCCAGTCGACGCGCAGGTCGACGATCGGCCAGGTCACGTCGCCGGCCACCTTGAGCGCGGCCGAATGCACCGGCCCCGCTTCGCCACCGGCCGCCATCGCCGCCTGCATCGCCGCCAGCAGGCGATCGGCGAGCAGTCCCGGCGCCTGTTCGAACGCACGCACCATCGCGTCGATCACGGCCGGCGCAGCCAGCAGGTTGCCGGCCGCCACGCACTGCTCGCCCTGCACCGCGTGATGCGTGCCGAGCGCTTCCTTGCCGGTGAAGCACGCCGTCTGCCCCTGCCCGTCGATCACCGTGACCTGCCGGTACTGGCTCCAGCCGTTCGCGCTGAGCGCACGGTCGAGCGCCGCGGCGGGCGCAAGCTGCTCGTGCTCGATCAGGTCGAGGACCTGGGGCCCAAGCGCCGGCAGCGTGATGTTCTGCGTCGCGACGGCGCCGACGCCCGCGCGCACCCACGGGCAGCGCGCGCCCACCGCGATGCTCGACGAGCTGATCGCGATGCCGAGCTGGCCCGTCTCCGGGCAGCGCCCGACGATGGAGAAAGTCATGTCGCCTCCTATGCGCGGTTCGGCTGCCAGTTGTCCGGGATCACCGCGATCACGTCGATTTCCATCAGCCACTGCGGCTGGCCGAGCGCGGACACGACGAGCCCCGTCGAGATCGGATACACGCCCTTCAGCCACTTGCCGACTTCCTGGTACACGGGCTCGCGATAACGCGGGTCGATCAGGTAGGTCGTCGTCTTCACGATGTGCGTGAGGTCGCTGCCGGCTTCTTCCAGCAGCTGCTTGACGTTCTTCATCGCCTGCTCGGCCTGCGCGCGCGGATCGCCGAGGCCGATCAGCTTGCCGTCGAAATCGGTGCCGACCTGGCCGCGCACGTAGACGGTATTGCCGGCCCGCACGGCCTGGCACAGGTCGTTGTCGAGCGTCTGGTTCGGGTAGGTATCCTTCGTGTTGAACATGCGGATACGGGTATGGGTGGGTTGGCTCATCGGAATCCTTCAGTCGTCAGGGGTCACGCCGCCGCACCGGATGCGAACGCGGTGCGGCAGACGGCAGGGGTTCGGTCAGGTCACCGCGTCGGCGAGCGGCTGCGCATCGGCGTGCGCCGCGGCGCCGTCCTGCGCCGCGTGCGACGTCGAGCGACGCTGCGATGCGTCGTGGTAGTCGAGGTAGGTGCGCTGGATCGCGATGTGATCGGCGATGTGCCGCGCGTCGTGCCACACGCCCCAGATGAAGCTGGAGCCGCGCCGCGACAGCCACGGCAGCCCGAGGAAATAGATGCCCGGCTCCTTCGACACGCCGCGCTGGTGCTGCGGCTTGCCGTTGTCGGCAAACGCGTCGACCTTCAACCAGCCGTAGTCGACCGCGTAGCCCGTCGCCCAGATGATCGACGTGACGCCCGCGCCGGCAAGGTCGAGCGCGAGGATCGGATGCGCGACGCACTCGGGGTTCGGCAGGATGCGGCGCGCTTCGGGCTCTTCCGGCAGGTCGAGGCCGTTGCGTGCCGCATAGGCGTCAGCCGCATCGAGCAGCGACAGGTAGTTCTCGTCTCCACGCGCGAGATTGATCGCCAGATCGCGTTCGAACACGGCCACGCCGCCATCGAACGACTTCGTCAGCCCGACGAGCGTTACGCCCTGGTTCGCGAGCTTGCGGAAATCCACCGTGTGACCGCCGCGCGCGCCGCTCACCGCGATCGTCACGTGTTCGCGGCCGGGCGTCGCGACTTCCTTGTCCCATTCGCCGAGCACGCCGAGCCACCAGCAGAAATCGCGGCCGCGATACGCACGCGGCGGACGATCGTGCGGGCCGACCGACAGGTAGACCTGCCGGCCCGCGCGCTGCAGCTCGTCGGCGATCTGCACGCCCGACGACCCCGCGCCGACCACCAGCACCGCGCCGTCGGGGAGCTGGCCCGGATTGCGATAGTCGGCGGAATGGAGCTGCACGACGCGCGCGTCGTCCGGCGCGATCGGCGGAATCACCGGGCGCTGGAACGGCCCCGTCGCGACGACCACGCGGTTCGCCTCGATCGTGCCGTCGGACGTCTCGACGACGAAACCCGGCTTGCCGGTATTGCGCACGACCTTCTTTACCTCGACGCCGGTGCGGATCGGTGCGTTGAACTTGCGCGCATACGCTTCGAAGTAGTCCGCGACCTGGTCTTTCGATGCGAACGCGTCGGGATCGAGGCCGTCGAATTCGAGGCCGGGGAAGCGGTCGTGCCACGCGGGGCCGTTCGCGACCAGCGAATCCCAGCGCCCCGTGCGCCAGCGCTCGGCGATGCGGCTGCGCTCCAGCACGAGATGCGGTACGCCCAGCTTGCCCAGGTGCTCGCTCATGGCCACGCCGGCCTGTCCGGCGCCGACGACGAGCGTATCGATTGAGGTTGTTTCGACTGCCACGGCTGTCTCCTTCTGAAGTGCGGCTCGCTGCGACGCTCGTATGCTCGTGTCGTCGCGCGAGTGGGAATGGAGACATTCTGCTGACAGCCAGGCGTAGGCGAAATGATGTTTTTTGTGGTTGTTGACGAGAAAAAAGCTGGGGGGATGCCTCCGGACGGAGACATCATGCGTTCCGACACCGGGCCGGCACCGGCTGCGAAGTGACGCGGCAGCAGGGTCGAAATGGCGAGCGACGCATCTGCCGCTCCATACGGGAACGAATCATGCGCGTGAGTCGTGGTCGGCACTTAATGGAGGACGGCTCGATGAAACCCCTGACAATTGCAACGCGTCGAATTATCGCGACCCTCGTGGCAGGCGGCGCACTCGCCGCGACCAGTACGGCCTTCGCGCAAGGCTACGGCGCACCGCAACCGAGGTACGAAGAGCGAGCGCACGCCCCGGGCGCCGGTGTATCGGTCGAGATCGGCATGCACGGTGACCGCTACTGGGACGGCCATCGCTACTGGGAACGCGACGAGTGGAGGCATCGTCATCCGCACGATCGAGATCCGTGGCGCGAGCATGAT
The DNA here is from genome assembly GCF_017104605.1 of Burkholderia sp. Ac-20384. Classification (NCBI taxonomy): domain Bacteria; kingdom Pseudomonadati; phylum Pseudomonadota; class Betaproteobacteria; order Burkholderiales; family Burkholderiaceae; genus Burkholderia; species Burkholderia sp. Ac-20384. The sequence continues at coordinate 14,992 of NZ_JAAGPE010000019.1, forward strand.
CACGAGCATCGTGAATAGTGACGACCGCCGCCTGGAGTACGCGCAACTTCCGTGTGACGCGGGTTAGAAGTCGGATTCCGATGCCAAAGCGCTCCGGTCAATGAGCGCAAACCGCGTCATCACACTTTTCCGGATCAGCTTGAACGCGGCCTCGTCTGACAAGAGATGGCCGCGCTGCTTTTTGATATTGCGCAGTTGCGCGATCGCCTGATCAACGGCATCCCTGCCACCTTCCACGCCGTCACATCGAAAGTAGCCGTGTACTCGCTGCCGGCGCGAACGCCACTGCGCGCACGACCCGACGTCCAACGCGGCGATTCGCGGGCAAGCAGTCGCCCTGCGCATGCCGGTCGATACCGTTGCGCGCCGTTCGCTTGCCGCCGAACGCGTGGTCTTCGTTATTGCAATCGACTCACGCCACGATCATGTTTCGTCGAATACGATCTCCAGCTTTTTGCCATCCTAAGTAATCCGTTCGTTTTTATTGCGCAAGCGGTCTTTCAACGACACTGCTCCGAGCGCAACGCGATCACTCAGCGCGTAGAACGCCAGCATGCTGACGAGCATCGCAACCGCCACGCCGCTCGTGTCCCAACGCAGCCCCAGACTGAACGCCACCGCCTTGATCGCCGTCATGCCGAGTACCATAACGAGCAGCATCGCCGCAAACTCTAGCGCGACCCGAACCGGAGCCCGAACCAGCGCGCGTACCGTGCTGCGTCGATGCGCGCCCTGGCGGTCGGCCTCGCGCCGGATCAACAGCGCCAGCATGGCCAGCATCGACATCGGAAACCATTGGAGATGGAGCACGAGCGTATTCCACATGGCGCCGGCATCGAGCGTTCCACCGCAGATATTGAGAATCGCATCCAGCGGGGAGCGCATCGCATCGAGCGTCAAGCCCGCGCAGATCGCGGCCATGCACCAGAGCATCGACCGGCGCGCACACCGGCCGGGCGAGCCGCTTCTCGTCGAGTAGCCGGCGATGCCGCAGGCAATCGCGCCGATGCCGTTCCATATCCAGCCGGATGGGGCACCGTGCAGCCTGGTCGGCAAGTCGCAGGCGAGAAAACCGAGGAGCGCGAACGCCAGCCCGCCGCGCACGCGTCCGGATATCGGCAGCATGGCCGTTCGCGCAGGCCCGATCCTGGCGCTCGCGCGAATCGCGTCCGTCACCCTTGCCGGACGCCTGGCCGTGTCAGCCGGCGGTGCAGTCGGCGTAGTCATGACGGTTCAGGCGGGATCCCTCATGACCGCATACCACGAGCACACCACCCCGGCCGGCGCGACGCCGCCGCTACCGCTCGCATGCGGAACCGTGCGGACGATCGAACCGGTCAGCGCCGGACGCTGATCGACGCCATTGGGCCAGGGCGCGCTCACGTACCCGACATAGTCGTATACCCATTCCTCGCCGCTGACCACGCCGCGCCCCTGGAATCGCACCGTGCCCGGATTCCCGTAGGTGATCCAGCCGTTGAGTTGCAGTTCCCATCCCGGGCCGAAAATGCGCCCCTTGAAAATGCCCGCCGGCGCCTGCTCGATCTCGATCGTGCCGAGGCCGAATTCAAGGTCGTTGAATGCGGTGGCCGGGTCGGGATCGTTCAGGAAACTGCGATAGGTCCACAGCCCCACCAGGCTGCCGGTTTCGGGTGTGTAGCTCATGCCCGCGTCTCCCCTTCATGTCCACGTTGTCGACGTACCGAGGTGAACCGGCGCCGGGCGACGGCGCCGGTCCGTCACGCGCCGCCGCTACCGGACTTCGAGCCGGAACAGTTTCGGTGCGGGTTGCGGCGGCGCGCCGGCGACGGCTTGCAAAGCGGGCGGTGACGCGGGTTGCGTCTGCAGGCGTACGCCCTCGCGCGTATGGATTTCGACCTCGTACTGCGCATCCTGCACCGCGCTTTCGGCGAAGTGATTCAGCGGGAAGAACGCCTTGACTTCGAGGTGCGTCTGGCAATTCGCGCAGGACACCACGCTCCAGCGGCTCAGCACGGCCTCCGTGCCGAGCAGTTGCCGTTCGCCGTCCACGTTGACGTACGCGGACACGAGGAACGACCCGGCAATCGGCGCACGATTCAACCCGGAGACGCGCACGACCTTGCTGCTGTTGCCGGCCGGCACGGTCGCTGCCGCGAGCGAGTACTTCGGCAGGTTTTCCAGCGAACCGGGGCCGTACGTGTAGCCGAGCTGTTCCTCGATGTTGATGCAGTCGAGCGACGTATAGGCGCGCTCCTTGCCGTTCTCGCTCTTCTTGAACGGATCGAGCGGCGATTCGAGCGTGAGCCACGAGTTGGGCACCGTGCCCGGCGTCGGCCCCTGCGCATCGACGGAGTTGGTGCCCGGATACTCGGCGATGACGTCGAGGTGCTGCGTGTAGCCATGCCGCTTCTGCCACAGCCAGAACACGCGATCGATGAAGCAGTGGTGGAAATAGAAGATCGGATCGAGGCCCGCCGTGTCGTTTTCGCCCATGTCGCCGTTGGCGCCCGGAATCGGCGAGAAATCGCCCTTGTTCGGGCCGTGCGGCACGTCGAACCCGCCGACGGCAAGGTGAATATCGTTGTGCGGCGACTCGAGCGGGACGACGGGAATCGCATCGGCCGGAAGATTCTCGTTCCACTGGGCCGCAGACGACGTATTGGAAAACACCGTGTAGTTCGGCGCATTCAGGCACTGCTCGAACTTGCTCTTCACGTTGGTCGGCACCACGTCGCCCTTCACGACGATGTACGACGTGAGCCAGTCCACGATGTTGCGGTTCAGTATGACGACGTTCTCCTTGGCGTTCGGAAACTTCGCGTTGTGCTTCTCGGTGGCGGCCTTGTCCTTGTCGGTCCCCACGAGCCCCGACAACGGGTAGCGCACCGTGGTGTAGGGCAGCGGTTTGCTGTAGTTCGGATTGTCGCCGTTGATGTTGTCGGCGATCGCCCGGTTGAACGCGAAGGACGCCAGCGGGTTCGGAATCGTTTCGCCGTCGAGCTCGAAATCCGGGGCGGTCAGCGCCCACGGAATGCCTTTCGTCAGCGACTCTTCGCTGGTTTCGTCCCAGAACGGCAGCATCACCTGCTCGCAACCGGGGATGCTCTGCAGCGCCTGTTCCAGCCGCAGCAGGTAGGCCCGGTGCCAGGTGGGGAACAGCACGTTGCCGTGGTTGCAATAGCCGCCCCAGTAAGACGCCGAGCCCCAGCCGGCGCCGCGGAACGGCTCGCCGTGGAAGCCGCCGATCATGAAGAACGAGTTCGGATCGTCGGGCGGCAATGCCTTGATGCCTTTCCACGCGCGCATCACGTCTTCCAGCGGCTTTTTGTTGCCTGCCAGATATTCGGCTTGCAACGATTCGATCGACGGACGAACTCTGACTCCAGGTGCGTTATTCATGATGTGTCCAGTCCCCTTCGTGGGTAGCGTTACGGTTTGGCCGCCAGGTTTTGAACGTAAGCAGGTAATTCAAAAATCAGTCAAACTCACGTTCAATTGAATTCGTTTTATTAAAATAGCGCTTGGCAAGTTGAAAGCATTAATCGGCAGGCCATAGGCGGGCCCGCGTGGTCACCTGATCGCCTCCATGGGGGCGTGGACACGCGCAACAGGCGCAACACGGCCTCTGGAAAGGGGCTGCGCCTTCAGATCGTAGGGATGCCGTGGTGAATCGATGCCGATTCGGCAGGCACGAATGCCTGGCAAAGTAGCCGAGATACCCCGATAGCGTTTTATCCTGATTTGGTATGAGTAAATAAAGCAGATGGCGCTTGTTTTAGCAAGGGCAAGGCAGGCTTGATTATTAAAAAATTTGTACTCTGAAGCGACTATTGGCTTGTTTTATTTTCATGAATAATCTCGTACATTTACGACGATATCGTAAAGACACGGCGCCAGATAATCGCAGGTGAGTGATGGAGTTTATTAATGCAATCGGCCGACGGCTACCTTACGATCGTCGGCGGGTGCTCGGCCGGTGCTCGGCCGGTGCAATCGTTTCTGGCCAGGAGAGCGTCTTGGGTTGGACTGGGTGACGGTGCTGCGAACTTGCGTCTCCGGTAATTGCGGTTAGCGTCGCGGGAGCGGGTGAACACTCGCAGAGAACAAGGAAGATCGCATCGCAACATTCAAACGACGAGATCCCGAGCGGGTGGCATCCCGGTCATTCGACTTCCCCTTCACGACCCACCCATCCACGACCATTCCTGACCGTGCCATTCGAACCGGCACCCGCACGCATGGCGGGTACCGTCCTCAACGGATCGTGCCGGCTACACGTCGATCCATGCGCCGGTGCCGTGCTGATACTGCATCACGCCACCGTGGATCCGCACCCGCAGGTTGCCGTCTTCCACCTGGACCCAATTGAGCATGTCGAGGCTCTGCATCAGCCCGACGAAGAAATCCTGCAGTTCTTGCGTGTCGCTGGCTTGCCAGAGGTCGATGCGGCCGAGGCATGCACGCAGATCGCCGCTCTGCTGCATGATCGTCTCGACCTGGCCGGCTACGTCTGCTGCCGGATCGTAGACATTCGTGCCGTCGATGCTGACGATCGACAGGTGGATTCCGCGCACCTGCGTGGGCTGAGCCGGTGCCTGCTCGACGAGCGCGATGCAGCTCGTCATCGCACCGAAATCGATTTCCGTCGCATCGCCCCAGGTGCGCTCGCCTACTGCCAGCGGCGCGGGACCGTGTACGTTTTGAATGATGTAGGACATGGGTTCCTCACGTGACTGATAGGACTGCAGATAGCGGGCCGCGACGGGTTCGGGAAAGCGAACGTGCATCGGTCCCGCCGCTCACATCCCCCATCGGGCCCGACGGCCCGGCGGGTCGTGTCGATTGATGCGTCGTCGGTGCGCGTGCGGAAGGCAATTGCCCGCGACGCTCCACATCGGCGCGATCATCCACGCCACGCGGACGATCACGCACGCATCGATTCAATGCCGGTCGTTTCGCGGCTGCCGGGGCCGTCGTCGACGCTGCCCGCGCAGCCCGCGACGGCATCGTCGGCGTACCCTACGCGCCCTTCTTGTCCAGCAGCGCCTGATACTTCTGCAGGCTCTCGTCAATCCTGTCGAGTGCGACACTGGCGGCCTCCCCTTCGATCGCTTCCGCGGCACCCGCGACGATCGCCGCGGTCGCTACGAACAGATCGGTCAACAACAGGCCCACCGCATCCATCGCCATGCCGGGCACGTTCTCGTCGACGGTCTTCTGCGCCAGGTCCTTCATCAGCACGCTCTTGCCCGCGATCGCCAGCGACGTCGTCGCCTCGAAGTAGTTGGCCGCCGCCTGCGCGACCATGCCGCCCGCCTGCGTGATCATCATGTTCGGGCCGACGGCAATCTGCGTCGTCGCATAGGACGCCGCCTCCGCATTGATCGCCTGCACGGTCTGCAGCGCCGAGCCGCCGGACCCGGCCGGACCCGCGACCGGGTTCGGGGCTTTCAATGCATCGGTGAAGCGGCGCAGCCGGTTGACCGGCCACGCGCGCGCGCCGGCTTTCGGTGTCGCGGCGTGCGGCGTGACATCGGCCGGCGTCGTGGCTTCGGCTTCGGCTGCGGCGTCCGCGACATCGTCCGGCGCCTGCGTCGTGCCATCACCGCGTCCGCCCAAAAGACCTTTCATGTTCATGATTCAGATATCCCGAGAGTCATCGCGTCCTAATGCGTGGGGCCCGTCTGCGGCCCGGCCGCCGGAACCTGCGGCATGCCGCCAGCCCCACCGCCCGATGCACCCTTCGGCGATGCTTCGACGGACAAGATCATGGCCACCGCCTTCGACACGACTGCGTTCGAAATCTGGTTCAGCGCGGCCTGCTGCTGCGTCATGTTCTGCGCCGAGATGCCGACGGCCTGGCTGAACATCTGGTAAAGCGTGCCCAGCGCCTGGGCCGGGGATCCCGCTACGACGTTGACGTTGGTCTGCGTCACCGCATCGGTAATCTGCTCATTGACTTTGTCTGCCACGAGGCCTCCTCGGAACCCGGCTCCGGCATGCGATTGAAGGAACGGACGGGCCGGCAGGCCAGCGACGCCGCACATGCCGTTAGGAACGCTGCGTGCCCGCGTTCGTGAACGCGCTTACGCGAGTTCCTCGCGCAACTTCTTGCGCAACAACTCGACACGCTTCCGGGCAAGCGGCTCGTTGATCCCGAGTGTCGCCGCGATGTGCAGATAGGGCCGGTCTTCCTCGAACTTGAGCGTGAACAGCATCTGCTGCTGCGCGGGCAGCGTGGACAGCGCCTGCTGGAGACGCACCAACTGCTGTCGAAGCAGCATCTGCTGCTCCACCGACGGCGCGTGGCCGGCCAGCTCGACGGTGTGATCGTCGTCCCAGCCCGGGTCGAATTCGAGCATCCCGCTTTCGCGCAGCCGGCGCCGTGCGCCATCGAGGAATGCGTGGTTCAGCACCAGAAAGAGAAAACCGGCCAGGTTCTGAACGCGCTCGGGCGAGCGCTGCAGGTAAATGTGGACCTTGAGTGCGGTATCGGAGAGCAGTTCGTCGGCGCGGTGAATATCGCCCTTGCACAACAGGCGCGCGCGGCGCCGCAATTTCCCCTGCATCTCCCGCCACGTGCGATCGAGTTGCTGCGCCGGACACTCGGGCGTCGGGGCAGCGTGCTGGTTCGAGGTTGTCATCGCGTGCCTTCCAGTTTTTATGGAAAACACAGAATCGATTCGACGCCGCGAATGACGCTGTTACCCGTGTAACACCGTTATAACGATAATCGGCCTCGGTAAATATTCTTGATTATTATGAACGGAAATTTCAATTCTCCGGCATAGCCCGATCCGTTGTTTCAGGTGCGTCGCCGGGCCTGAATAACGGCATTGCGATGAAAAAGAACGACTGCCGCCGCGAAGGGTTCGTGCGCCGCCGGCATGCAGCTACCCCTGTCGATCGACCAGGCGCCGTTGCCGTCAAAGTGCCGCCCTGTCCGGCCTGCTTGCCGATTATCCCGACACTTTCATTATTCATTTTTCACGCAATGCCGAAGGCAGCGTTTTTCGCTAGGTGGCCGTATCGTCAAACAACCTCGCGCGGAAAACATGCCTGCCCTTGCTAACGCTCAGACGCTGCGCAATATACCGATACTCACCGACCTCCCGGAAAGCCTGATCGCGCATATCGAGCGGCATGTCACGCCCTGGCCCGAACACGGCAATCGCCTGTTGTTCTTCAAGGGTGATCCGGGCGACTTCGTCGCATTCGTGCACCGCGGACACGTCTACAAGACGCTGCACGAACCCGGTGGACGCGAGATCATTCTCGGCCACTCGATGCCGGGCGAACTCATCGGCGAAAACACGCTGATTCGCGCGCACCGGCGCAACTTCACCGCCCAGTTGAGCGCCGACTGCCGCATTTCGCTGCTGCATCGCCCGTACTTCGCGCCGCTGCTGGCCAACCCGGAATTCATGGGTCGCATCCACGAGCAGCTGTGCCGGCATATCCACCAGTTGAGCGACTTCGTCGAGTCGGCATGCCTGTACCGGCTCGACGCCAGGCTCGCGCGCCATCTGCTGAACCGCATGCAAGGGAACGATCTCGAGGTACCGCTACCGGAGAACCAGAGCGTCCTCGCGGCGATGCTGAACGTCAGCCGGCCGCGACTGAACAGCAGCCTGCAGAAGATGCAGCGCGACGGCCTGATCCGGCTTCACGAACACGGCGTGACGATCGAGAAGCCGGAGCAGCTCCGGACCATCGTCGACGCCAATTGACGGCCGGGCACGCACGAGCGTCGTGCGGTGCCGCGGCGCGGGGAAATCGCGTGCGCCGGGCGGGCGGCGCGCAGGAAGGATCAGCCGCGCCAATGGCCGATGGCGTTCATCAGCTGCGCGACGGCGGCCAGCTGCGACGCAAAGCTGTCGTTCGCCGATCGCGCGGCACTGGCCGCCGCCGCCGGCGAGCCCGCATAGAGCTGCATGACGCCGACGGTCGTCGCGGCGAGATTGGACATCGCCTGGTTCGCCTGCATCTGTACCGCGTTGTGCAGCAGGATCGCGGATGCATGGCTGTTCGACTGCATCAGCGTGCCCAAGGCCACGGCGGGCGCCTCGCCCACCACCTTGACGTTGGCTTGCGTGACCGCATCGGTCACCGCGGCAGAAACCTGTTCCGGCATGTCGTTGCTCCTGGTTGGCTCGCCGCTGCGGCGCAGTCACGGCGAAAGCATGAGAGGGTCGGTCGGCGACGCGCGCCGCACAGGGCCGGCGAGACGTCGCGAGCGCCGACACGACATCGGGCGCCGGGCGGCAGCCACCGATCGGTGCCGCCGCCCGGCGTCGACGCCGCGCTACGCGTCAGGCGAGCGCCTTGCCGATCGCGAGCACGTCGGCCAGCACGGAAAGCACGCCGTTCGAGCCGATTTCCGTCGCGGCGGCCCCCGCGCTCGCCGGCCCGAGCGTGTACAGCTGCATCGTGCCGACGTTCGTCGAGGTCGGCAGCTGCACCGCCGACTGCGACTGCTGCTGCACCGCGTTCTCGAACAGCACGCTGAGCGAATGGCTCTGGGCCTGGTACAACGAGCCCGTTGCCATCGCCGGCGCTTCGCCGACCACCTTGACGTTGGTCTGCGTGACCGCGTCGGTGATCGCGGCGTTCACCGCGCACGTCTTGCAGTTGCAGGGGTCTTTCGGGTCCTTCGGATCCGTCGGTGCTGCCGGGTCGGTTGTGTCGTTTGCCATCGTATTTCTCCTGGTTCGCGAACAGGCACCGTATCGATTCGGCTCTGCCCGTTCTGTCGGTTACTCCGGAACACCGCGCGGCACCGCTGTTCAGGCGCCGGCGGCCATGCGGGTCCGTGGCACGGCGGCGGCATTGGCGGCTCGCGCCGCTTGCGCCGCCGCTCAACCACGGCGTTGCAATGGCGCGTCAGGGCTTGACTGCCTTCCCGATTGCGATCACGTCGGCCAGAATGGAGATGATCCCGTTCGCGCCGATTTCCGTGGCGGCCGCGCCCGCGCTTTCCGGCCCGATCGTATAGAGCTGCATCGTCCCCACGTTCGTCGACGTCTGCGACTGGATCGCGGCCTGCGACTGCTGCTGCACCGCGTTCTCGAACAGGATGCTGAGCGAATGGCTCTGGGCCTGGTACAGCGAGCCCATCGCCATTGCCGGCGCTTCCGCGACCACCTTGACGTTGACCTGTGTGACCGCATCGGTAATCGCGGGATTGACCTGGCACACTTGACACGTATCAGCCATTTGTTGCTCCTTGGTTCACGTAGTTGAGAGATCGCACATCGGGGCCGGCCCGTTTCGCTTTCTGCCGAATCACCCGCGTGCTACTCCATGGACGCTTGGCCGGAGGGATCGTGAACGGCCGCGGCGACGACAGCGGTCGGTTCGGACGGTGCGGCCGGGGCCGGGGCCGCGTCAGTGCTTCGCAGCCGCGCCTCCATCGCGTCGAGCCTGGCATCGAGCCGCTCGGCGAGCGCATCGACGTATTGCCGAAAGCACGCGTCGATTTCCTGCCGGATCAGGCCCGTCAACTGTTCGCCGATCATCGCCAGCGCCTCGCGGGTGCTGTCCTGGATCTCGGCCGCGCCGGATGCCTGCGCGTCGCCCTGCGGCTCGTGCGCGTCGAGTACGCCCGACACTTTCCGCTGTTCCGACGCCAGCATGCCGAGGGTCGTCTCGTTCTGTGCGTCGATCGTCTGCAGGATGCCGCGCATCTTCTCGTACGCCTTCTGCTGGTTGAGCTGCAGGAAATGCTTGACCTGTTCACGTGCCTCCTGCCGGGTTTTCAACTGCGGCAACGGCCGGTTCGCGGCGGGCGCCGGCGCGGCCATGCCGGCGGCCGGCGCTGGCAGGTTCCCGTTCCGGCTCGGCAGTTGCTCCAGCAACATCTGTTCTTCGGCCGGCGCGAGGGGCCGCCCCAGTCGCTTCTCCGCGAACTGCCGCAGCAGCGGGTCGAGTGCTTCGTGGCTCATGGCTTACCTCTCCTCGATGTCCGCCCGCTGCGCCGGTGCGTGCGGTCGGGGGGCGGTCGGACGCAGCGCCGAGGCGCGCTGGTCGGCAGGCTGCAATGGATATCGCATGGTGTTCTCCCGGGAATGGACGTGCGACGGCCTCGCCGGAAAGTTCGGCGGGACCGCTGCAGGGACGAATCGGGAGACGGGTCTGTGAAATCGAGCGCTGCACACGCCGGCCGCGCGTATCGGAGCGGGGCGGCAACATGAATTAATTAGTCAATCTTATAAGCCATTTAATCATTAAGCAGCTAGTCAGCGCGGCGCCCAACCGGGATCATCTGACGCATGAAGATCTCCGCCCCCGTGTCAATGGGCCGGTTGTGGCACGGAGCACGCGCGCTGCCGGGAAGCTCGCTGCTGGTACTGGCAAGCTGGGCCCTCGGAAGTGCGGCGTCCCCGCCATCGGTCCCTACGTCGCCACCATTCTCGGAAACACCCCTCATGAAAATTCGACTGATCGTCGGCGACCAGGTCGCCACCGCCACGCTATACGACAACGCCACCGCGAAAGACTTCGCGACGCTACTGCCGATGTCGTTGACGCTCACCGACTATGACGTCATCGAACGTGTGTCGGACCTGCCTCGCCCACTGTCCGTCGCAGGCGCCCCTGCCGGAATTGCGCCGCAAGCCGGCGAACTCGCTCACTACGCGCCATGGGCCAACCTGGCGATTTTCATCAAGCCGCGCACCTATTCACGAAGCCTGTTGCCGTTGGGCAAGGTGGACGAAGGCCTGTCCATCCTGGCGCAACCCGGACCGTACGAAGTCCGGATCGAACGCGCCGAGCCCTGAGCCCGTCCGACGAACGACGACATTTCATGCCAGATGGTCTGGCCCCTCGCACGCGAAACGTCCGCAGCACGGCCGCCGCTGGCGTGACTTTTCCCACCGGGCGACGCAACCAACCGTATTCCATGACAAACATCCTCATCGACAACCCGACGGGCAATTCCGACGCCCTCAATGAACCAGATGCGCAAGCAACACCATGGAGCGGCGTCTTCGCGATGTCGGTTTGTGCGTTCGCCCTCATCGCATCGGAATTCCTTCCAGTCAGCCTGCTGACACCCATGGCGACCGACCTTCACGTCAGCGAGGGGATGGCAGGCCAGGGAATCGCGATCTCAGGCACCTTCGCGGTCCTGACGAGCCTGTTCATTTCGGGGCTGGCCGGCAGCCTGAACCGCAAGACGCTGTTGCTCGGGCTCACGGCTGCGATGGGCGTTTCCGGCACGATCGTCGCGCTGGCGCCGAACTACCTCACCTACATGCTGGGCCGGGCGCTGATCGGCGTCGTGGTCGGCGGTTTCTGGTCCATGTCGGCGGCCACGGCCATCCGGCTGGTGCCGACGTCCCAGGTGCCGCGCGCCCTTGCCATCGTCAATGGCGGCAATGCGCTGGCCACGGTGGTGGCCGCGCCGCTCGGCGCGTATCTCGGCGCTGTCATCGGCTGGCGCGACGCCTTCCTGTGCCTCGTGCCGGTCGTGCTGATCGCGCTCGTCTGGCAATGGATCACGCTACCTTCGATGCCCGCGGCGGCACGGCCGTCGGGCATCGCTCACGTGTTCAGGGTATTCACGCTGTTCAGGCGCCCCGGCGTCGCCGTGGGCATGCTGGCCGGCAGCCTGTTTTTCATGGGGCAGTTTGCGTTGTTCACCTATGTACGGCCCTTCCTCGAAACCGTCACGCAAGTGCACGGGCCCACGATTTCACTCGTCCTGCTCGTGATCGGCGCCGCGGGTTTCGTCGGCACTGTGCTCATCGGCAGGTTCCTGCAGCGCGGCTTCTATCCGACGCTGATCGCGCTGCCCGTGCTGATGGCGGCGATCGCCGTGGCCCTGATCGTGTTCGGAGGATGGCTTGCCGCCGTCGTCGCACTGCTCGGGCTGTGGGGGCTGACCGGTACATCGGCGCCCGTCGGCTGGTGGGCTTGGATTGCCCGGGTCTTTCCGAACGACGCTGAAGCCGGTGGCGGCCTGTTTGTCGCCGTCGTCCAGATGTCCATCGCACTGGGCTCCACGGTGGGCGGCGTGCTGTTCGACCACAGCGGGTATCGAAGCACGTTCGTCGTGAGCGCCGCGCTGCTGGCGGTCTCCGCCGCCCTGACGGTCATGACGGCACGCGGGGCCGCAGCACGTGGCGCCTGATCGAATGGACCCGATCGGCAGGAACCGCTTGATACCCCCTTCGACTGGCCGCTGAATCCAAAAGAATATATAAATACGGCCAGTCAATTTCCGCGAGAGGCTGGGCTATGGGAAGGCGCAATCTCAACGACCTCTGGGCCTTCGTCACCGTCGCGCGCGAAGGCAGTTTCACCCGTGCCGCCGCGGCGCTCGGTGTCACGCAACCTGCCCTGAGCCAGACCATTCGGAGCCTCGAGGAGCGATTGCAAATCCGGCTGCTGACCCGCACGACCCGCAGCGTCTCGCCCACCGCCGCGGGCGAGCGTCTGGTTCAGGCCATCGGCAATCGCTTCGACGAAATCGAAGCGGAGCTCGATGCGCTGACCGAGTTGCGCGACAAGCCAGCCGGCACGGTGCGCATTACATGCGGAGACTACGCGCTACACAGCATCCTGCTGCCGAAGCTCGACCCGCTGCTGCGCGCATATCCGGATATCAGGATCGAGTTCGACGTGAACTATGGTTTCCGCGACATCGTGGCAGACCGCTTCGATGCCGGCGTTCGCCTTGGCAACACCATCGACAAGGACATGATTGCCGTCCCCATCGGGCCGCCATTGCGCCTGGCCGTCGTTGCATCGCCGGCGTATTTTGCCGCCCACCCTGTCCCGAAGTCGCCTCAGGACCTGACCGCGCACAATTGCATCAACCAGCGGATGACCACCTCCGGCGGCCTGTATGTCTGGGATTTCGAGCGCCGGGGCCAACGCGTGAACGTCCGCGTGGACGGACAGCTGATTTTCAATACCACGCAGCCGCAGATCGACGCAGCGCTGGCCGGGCTCGGCATCACGCTGCTGCCCGAAGACGAGCTGATGCCGCTCATCGACAGCGGCCGGCTCGTACGCGTGCTGGATGAATGGTGCCCGGAATTCGGCGGATACCATCTGTACTATCCGAGCAGGCGTCAGCTGTCGCCGGCATTTTCGCTCGTGGTGCAAGCGTTGCGCGTCACCCGGTCGAAGAAGGTGAAACGCTGAACGGCGCGCGCATCACCGTGACTAGACTCACCGCATCTGCAGCACGATCACGTTGCTGCTGGCCGGATGCGTCAGTTCGCGAAGATGCTTCACCTCATCGGTCCTCACGGCGCCGCCACGGTTGCCCCATGACGTCCGGACGAAGGTCAGTACGTCCGCGATCTCCTGATCGGAGAGCTGCTTGCGAAACGGCGGCATGCGATAGGCGTCCGGCACGCCATCCGCCACGACACGGCCGGAGCCGTTCAACGTCACGTTGACGGACGACACGTTCGTATTGCTCATCGACGACGCCGCGCCCGCGAGAGGCGGTATCCACACGCCCTGTCCGCGCCCGTCGATGCCATGACACGCGCTGCATTTCGCGATGAAAGTCTGTGCGCCGGGCACCTTCAACCGCTGATCGAGCGCGAGGTGATCGTTGGACGCCGCGTCGTACTGCCACGGTGCGCCGTCGCGCGCAGGATTGCCAGGCAGCGACTTCAGATAATGCGCGACAGCGCGCAGATCGTCGTCCGTCATGTGCTGCGTCGAGTTGTTGAATACGTCGGCCATCGACCCGAACACGACCGCATGCGGGTTGCGCCCCGTCCTCAGGAAACGAAAGACATCGTCCTCGCTCCAGCGGGCGAGCCCAGCGTTCGCGTCGCCCCGCAAGCTCGGTGCATACCATCCGTCCAGTTCGGCGCCCGCCAGATACAGGGTACTGCGCTCGTCGAGTGCTTTCTCGTCCATCGCCACGCCGCGCGGCGTGTGACAGCTGCCGCAATGACCGAGTCCCTGGACGAGATAGGCGCCACGGCTCCATTGCCCGTCGGCCGACACTTTCGCCTGATACGCATCCGGCTCGGTGAATACCGCATTCCACAGCGCGAGCGGCCACCGCATGTTCAGCGGCCACGGGATATCGCTGCGCCTGTTTTCCTTTCGAACCGGCTGTACGCTGTGCATGAAGTACGCATAGAGCGCACGCACGTCGTCGTCGGCAAGCTTCGAATAGGACGGGTACGGCATCGCCGGATAGAGGCGATGACCGTCGCGCGCGACACCATGGCGCAGCGCGCGGTCGAAATCCGCGAGCGTATAGCGGCCGACGCCGGTTGCACCGTCGGGCGTGATGTTCGTCGCAAAGATCGACCCGAACGGCGTAGCCATCTCGAGGCCACCGGCGAACGGTGCACCGTTCGGCGTACTGTGGCACGCGACGCAGTCGCCGAGCCGCGCGACGTATTCGCCGTGTCGAATCAGTTCGGCCGACGGCACGCCCGCATCGGCGGTGCCATTGAACGGCGACGCGGGTGTGCGGGTCGCGAACCAGGCGACGCCGGCCGCCACGACAACGCAGGCGGGCAGCAGGATGGCGAGGGTTTTCTTGATGCAGCTTTTTTTCATTGTCAGGCGAGGTTTTCCGAGCGTGAGCTTCACGTGTTGAACGTGTAGCGCGAGAGCGGCATGCTGCGAATGCGCCGGCCGGTCAGCCGGGCAACCGCATTGGCCACCGCCGGCGGTACGGCCGGCAACGGCGGCTCGCCTATGCCGCCCATCTTCTCGCCGCTCTCGATGATCCGGACGTGCACGCGTGCCATGCGCACTGGCGGCAGAATCGGGTACATGTCGTAGTTGCGCGCGAGTGGCACCCCCTTTTCGTACACGGTCTCCTCCAGCAGGACCTGGGACAGCCCTAGCGCCACCGCGCTGCTCACCTGTGCCTGGACGATGGCCGGGTTGACGACGCTGCCCGGATCGATCGCCTCCCAGATGTCGTGCACCTTGACCTGCCCTTGCTCGATCGACACCTCCGCGATCACCGCGGCCTCTGTACCGAACGGGCTTGCCATCGCGACGCCGCGCGCGCGACGCGTACCGTCGCCGGCCGTGAACGGTCCGCGCTTCCAGCCGCCCGACATTTCGCCCACCGCTTGCAACAGATTCGTGAGCCGCGTGTTGCCGCTCAACATCCGCATCCGCAGGTCGTACGGGTCGTGCCCGCCCGCGTCAG
This sequence comes from Burkholderia sp. Ac-20384, assembly GCF_017104605.1. NCBI lineage: Bacteria > Pseudomonadati > Pseudomonadota > Betaproteobacteria > Burkholderiales > Burkholderiaceae > Burkholderia > Burkholderia sp. Ac-20384. The sequence continues at coordinate 30,128 of NZ_JAAGPE010000019.1, forward strand.
CAAGCTCATCCAGGAACGTCTCGTAGAAAAAGTCGTTCATCGAGTTGCCGACCGACCGCCAATAACCTTGCACCACCGGGCTCTTCACATAAAGCCGTGCAATGCGGCGATCCGGAATCGCGTATTGCTTGCCGGCCAGCCCTTCAACGGCACTGGGATCCACTTTCTCGCCGCGCTTGTTGCTCAACGCCTCGGTGGGACCTTCGGTGACCGTTACGGCTTCGAGGGCGATCGGCAGCCCCTGTGCGTCGAGTCCGCCGCGAAAGCGCACCGCGGCCATCGGCCGCAATGCATCCCGCAGGAACTCCTCCTCGCGGCTCCATACAACCTTGACCGGTCGTCCGACTGCCTTGGCAAGCTGAATCGCCTGCGGATACACAAGGGCCGTGTCGTACAGGAAATGCCGCCCGAAGAACCCGCCGAGCAGCGGCGAGTGGATGATCACCTTCTCGACAGCCAGGCCCGTTCGATTCGCGATATCGGCCTGGAACATCTCGGGCGCCTGATTCGGCATCCACAGTTCAAGCGACCCGTCGGCGTTGAATCGCGCAAGCGCCGACGGCGGTTCCAGCTGCGCGTGATTCAGATACTGGCTGTGATAGGTCGCGCTGACGACCTTCTGCGCACGCTTGAACGCAGCGGCCGCATTGCCCACGACCTCCGCGTCGTCGCCGGTTCCCGGTTCTCCGGCGAGGCGTTGCGCGAATGCCGCCGTCGAGAAATCGGCAGGCATGTAACGCACGGCGGAGTCCGGCCCGGGCTCCCGCCAGTCCACCTGGAGCGCTTCCGCCGCACGCTTCGCGTCCCACCAGCGTTCGGCCACCACCGAGACCGCGCCCGGCAAGCGATGAACGGAATGCACGCCCTTCATCGCGCGGACCTGCACCTCATTGCGGATCGCGCCCACAGTCAGCCCAAGTCGCGGGGCATGCTGAACCGCCGCCTGCAGCATGTCATCCACGCGACTGTCGATGCTGTACATCGCCTTGCCGGTCGATTTCTGATGCACGTCCACGCGCCGGACCGGCTTGCCGATCCAGCGGAACTGCGCGGGATCCTTCAGCTTCACGCTCGCGGGATCGGGCATCGGCAGATCCATCGCGTGCGCGGCGAGTTGCCCGTAGTCGAGCGAGCGGCCGGATGCGCGATGGACCACCCTGCCAGGTTCCGTGCCCAGCCCATCCACCGGCACGCGCAATTGCGCAGCCGCCGCCTGCAGCAGCATCCGGCGCGCCAAGGCGCCAAGGCGGCGCATCGTCGAATAGCTCATGCGCACCGACATGCTGCCGCCGGTAATCCGCATCCCGTTTTCCATGACCTTGTACTCGGCACCGGGCGGCGCGCTTTCCACGACGAAGTGCGCGGGATCGGCATCAAGCTCTTCGCCGACAATCTGCGCCATTGCCGTGAAGATGCCCTGGCCGCCCTCCATGAACGGGCTGAGCAGCCGGATCGTGCCATCCGGACGAATCTCCAGGAATGCCGGGACGCGCGTACCGGGCACCGCGGCGACCGTCCCGGCACGCGCGGCACGCACCGGCAGGCCGAACCCGAGTACGAATGCGCCGGCGGCCGTGCCTGCGGAAGCGAGGAGGAAACGTCGCCGGGAAAGGTTCGCCGGTTCGCCGATCGGGAACCTATCGCCCGGCGCGGGCGTGTCGGCACCCTTCATCACGCATCACCCCGCGCGTCTTCGTCGGTACCGGGCTTCTCGCGCGCGATCATGCTCACGATGGCGATGCCGGCCATAGTGGCCGTCGCTGCGGTGCCGAGGTTCGGTACGGCTGGCCCGGCCAAACGATCGGCGTCGGCCTGGGCGGTCGGGCTGCCCGACAGGTCGTACATCGCGGCACGAATCGCGTTGTACGTCCCGCAGCGGCAGAGGTTGATCATCGCCGAAGCAATCTGCTCGTCTGTCGGATGCGGATTCTGCTTGAGCAATGCGGTCGCGGCCATGACCTGACCGGACTGACAGTACCCGCATTGAGGAACCTGGTGCCTGACCCACGCCGCGACGACTCGCTCGCCAATCTCGTCCTCTTCGATCGCCTCGATCGTCATGATCCTGCGCCCGGCCACACCCTCGATCGGCGTGACGCACGAGCGCATCAGCGTGCCGTCGACCAGAACCGAGCAGGCACCGCATTGCGCGAGCCCGCAACCGTACTTCGTTCCCGTCAGGCCGAGTTCATCGCGAATCGCCCATAACAGCGGCGTGTCACCGTCGGACCGAACCTCGTGGGTCTTGCCGTTGATATGAAGCAGCATGACTCTTCCGTTTTCCTTAACGATTATTTATATGGACTCCACATGGATAGATGAAGCGTATCCGGTGTCTTCCGCATGTTTCAATCGATGCTAGCACGCTGGTTTTCTCAGATTAACCACATGGTTCAGATAGGGTCTATCAGCGACGCTAATGAGTCGGTCAGCCGCCGGATAGCTCCGGTCGATCCGGCTGCCGCTCGCGATGACACGGGATGCGGTATCGGCGCGTCTCCGGTTTCCCACCCGACGATTCATGAAAATTGCTTATAGGCTCTAGTCGAGCTGGCCGCTTAATCAAATCGCCGCGCAAACGTAGACTCTCCACATCGATCGATCCCTTGCGCGCTGCGTCCGCTCGCCACCATCGTGCGGAAGACGCCGACGACGCCCCAGTCTGTCCGATCCAACCCGAGCTGCCCCTGAAATGCATCGCAGCCATCAGCCTTGTCCGGAACCCACATCGTGAACTTCGTCCTTCGCCTTCCTGTCACCCTCCTCGCCGTCGCGAGTCCGTTGCTGGCATCCGCGCAGTCTGTGTCGCACAGCCTGACGCGCGAGCAGGTCTACACCGAAATGGCGCGATATCAGGCCGCCGGCTTCAACCCCGCCCGCGCGAATCCCCGTACCTGGGTGGATGACGCCCAGACCGCGTCTTTCAGGGTATCAACTCATCAGGAATCCACAGTACAACCGCGACTGGCCACCAACGGCACGTCGAGCGCGTGCAACTGAATCGATAGTGACGGAGATCCGACAACATGAATCCGACTTACGATTTCAACGGCAATGTGGCGCTGGTAACGGGCGCCGCGATGGGCATGGGCCTCGCCGCCGCCCGCGCGTTCGCGCGCAGCGGCGCCTCCGTGGTTCTGGCCGATCTCGACGGCCATCTCGCCGCGCAGGAGGCGGCCAAGATCGTCGACGCAGGCGGAATCGCCATCGGGCTGGCCTGCGACGTCACCGACGAAGCACAGATCGCCGCCGCCGTCGATCAGACGGTTGCACGATTCGGTCGTCTCGACATGGCGTTCAACAACGCCGGTATCCAGGTACCGCCGAGCGACGCGGCCGATGAGCCTGCAGAAAGTTTTTCGCGTGTGGTCGCCGTCAACCAGTTCGGCGTCTGGGCGAGCATGAAGCACGAACTCCGGGTAATGCGCGCACAGGGGGCCGGTGCGATCGTCAACAACTCATCCCTCGGCGGCCTGATCGGCCTGCCGGGGCGCGCGGCCTATCACGGTACAAAGCACGCGGTGCTCGGCATGACGAAGAGCGCCGCGGTCGAGTACGCGTCCCGCGGCGTGCGCATCAACGCGGTATGTCCCGGCACGATCGACACGCCGATGGTGCAGGACATGCTCAGGCAGCAGGCCGGCGCCATGGCCGAGATCCTGAAGGAGCAGTCGATCGGCCGACTCGGCACGGCAGACGAAGTGGCGGCGGCCGTTCTGTGGCTGTGCAGTCCCGGCTCCAGCTTCGTCGTGGGTGTCGGCCTTCCTGTAGACGGCGGTTTCACGGCTCACTGAGATCGTCGGCGCAGGCCGACGGCGCGCCATCGCCTCTCGGTTGAAATCCCGAACCGAAACGACCGGAGTCTTTTCATGCCGCATCTCATCGTCAAGATTGTTGAAGGGCGCACCAGCGCAATCAAGCAGGCGCTGGCCAACCGGCTGACGGAAACCGTCATGGACGTACTCGCGCTCGACGCCGGCTCGGTGTCGGTTGCCGTGGAAGAAGTCGCGCCGGACGAGTGGATGCGGAAAATCTACGGCCCCGATATCGAAGCCGCAGCGGACCGCTTGCTCAAACGTCCCGGCTATGGCCCGCTCGCGAGGAGTGCGGAAGGGTGAGCAATCAGTTAGCCCCCCCGACTCCGAACCAACGATTCGACGACACGTCGCGATCCCATCTCGATAGCGACCATCGCAGGAGCATGACGCAATGGACTACACCCATCTTGGCCGTACCGGTCTGAAAATCAGCCGCATCGGTCTGGGTACCATGAACTTCGGAGAGCTGACCGACGAATCAACCAGCTTCGGGATCATGGACACGGCGCTGGACGCCGGCATCAATTTCTTCGACACGGCCGATGTCTACGGCGGCCCGCAGTCCCCCGACATGAAAAAGGGCTTCGGGCTCTCCGAAGAAATCATCGGCCGCTGGCTCGCACAGGGTGGACGACGCGACAAGATCGTGCTCGCGACCAAGGTGTATCAACCGATGGATACCGGCCCGAACGACAAGTATCTGTCGGCCTATCACATACGCCGTGCCTGCGATGCCAGCCTCAAACGGTTGAAGACCGATCATATCGACGTGTACCAGATGCATCACATCGATCGGACGACACCCTGGGAAGAGATCTGGCAAGCGATGGAGCAACTGATTCGCGACGGCAAGATCACCTACGTCGGCAGCAGCAATTTCGCCGGGTGGGACATCGCCACCGCGCAATGCGTCGCCGCCTCGCGCAACCTGTTGGGGCTGGTATCGGAGCAAAGCCTCTACAACCTCTCCCAGCGGACCGTCGAGCTGGAAGTCGTCCCGGCGCTGCGCCACTTCGGCATCGGCCTCATTCCGTGGAGCCCGATCGGTATGGGATTGCTGGGCGGCGTGCTGCGCAAGCTCGCCGACGGTCGCCGGGCCACGCCGGGGCTGCGACAACGTATCAACGCGCTACGCCCGCAGCTGGAAGCCTACGAGGCACTGTGCGACACGCTGGGCGAAGCGCCCGCCGACGTGGCGTTGGCGTGGCTGCTCCACCGCCCGGTCGTGACCGCCGCGATCAGCGGCCCACGTACGATCGAGCAGTTGCGGCAAAACCTCAACGCGCTCTCGCTGAAACTCTCCAACGAGACGCAGGCCAAGCTGGACGAGATCTGGCCAGGCCCGGGCGGCGAAGCGCCGGTGGCCTACGCGTGGTAAGCAGTTGACCGGTTTCACGTTAACGCGAGGCTGGCGCGCCCCGCCATTCTTCAAAACCGCTTCCCTCCTGTCTACCGGACGGTGCCGTGGGAACGGTACCGTCCCACCGCTCCCATTGCGCCTGCAGTCGTCGCCGCGAATGCCGAAGATCGAGCCACATCGATAGCCGCCCCTCCCGACAATTCTTGACTGTGCCCATGCCGACGATTTGGTAGGATGCACGTCGCCTCCGTATGGACGGCAGCCGGACACTCAACCGTCCCTTTTTTTGCCACACGACCGGCTCACCCCGCCGTCGCGCGCCGGTGCCCTGAACCGCACCCCAGCCCCCGTCAAACCCGCAACACCCCGGCGTCGCCCCACCCGACCCGTTGCAGCAACCGTTGGAGCGGCGCCTCGTGCGCCAGCAAGCATGAAGAACTCGAAGCCGTCCACCCGCCCTCCGCGCGAGAAAGACCGCACGCCGCTGGTACGCGCAAGCGCACTGCTGTTGATGGCCGGCCTGCTGTACCTGCTGTGGCCGTCGGCCGAAACCGCGTACCTCGCGATGGAGTCGGTCATCCGCTGACGCGGCACGTCCCTCCCGCCCTGCGCTATACTCACGCAATGGAAACCCGACCTGCCTCGCCGAACGTGCATTGCTGGTGGCGCGCCTGACCCAGGCGGCCCGTTTCCTTTTGCATGTCCCAAACGTGATGCCGCCAGCGATGGCGGCATTTGCGTTTCTGCGCAGACACCATGGCTGGCGGCTTCGATAACCCGGAGCAACGACCAACATGACCCACCCCGCCCGCCCGACCATCCTCACCGGTGACCGCACGACCGGCCCGCTGCATCTCGGCCACTACATCGGCTCGCTGCGCGCCCGCGTGCAGATGCAGCACGAAGCGAAGCAGTTCCTGCTGCTCGCCGACACACAGGCGCTGACCGACAACATGGGCCGCCGCCAGCGCGTCACCGAGAACGTGATCGAAGTCGCGCTCGACTATCTCGCGGTCGGCATCGATCCGGCGATCTCGACGATCGTCGTGCAGTCGCAGGTGCCCGAACTCGCCGAGCTGTCGCAATACCTGCTGAACCTCGTCACGGTCGCGCGCCTCGAACGCAACCCGACCATCAAGGAAGAGATCCGCCTGCGCGGTTTCGAGCGCGACATCCCGGCCGGCTTCCTCACCTACCCGGTGAGCCAGGCGGCCGACATCACCGCGTTCAAGGCGACCCATGTGCCGGTCGGCGACGACCAGTTGCCGATGATCGAGCAGACCAACGAACTCGTGCGCCGCTTCAACGCGACCGTCGAGCAGCCGGTGCTGGTCGAATGCGAGGCCGTGCTGTCGCCGGTCACGCGTCTGCCGGGGATCGACGGCAAGGCCAAGATGAGCAAGTCGCTCGGCAACGCGATCACGCTCGGCTCGACGCCGGACGAGATCACGCAGGCCGTGAAGGACATGTACACGGACCCGAACCACCTGCGCGTGAGCGATCCCGGCCAGGTCGAGGGCAACGTCGTGTTCACGTTCCTCGATGCGTTCGAACCCGACGTGAAGAAGGTCGACGAGCTGAAAGCGCACTACCGTCGCGGCGGGCTCGGCGACAGCGTCGTCAAGCGCGTGCTGGACGAGCGGCTGCAGGCGCTGATCGAGCCGATCCGCGCGCGCCGCCGCGAATTCGAGGCCGACAAGGCCGAAGTGATGGCGATCCTCAAGCGCGGCACGATGCACGCACGCGACGTGGCCGGCGCGACGCTCGCCGAGGTGAAGGGTGCGATGGGGTTGAACTACTTCGATTGAGCGGCGCAGGCAGCGAGCGTGCGAATGCGCTCCGCGCGCCGCCGGACGGTATCGGGTCGGCGCGTGGCGTTCACCACGTCACGTGCGCGAGCGAGCGTCGATGCACGCACCGCTTCATCACGATGCGCTCGCCGGCACGGACGCATGACACACTGCCTCGACCCGATTGCCGGCCGGGTCGACGAGAAACGCGCCGTAGTAGTCGCCGTGGTAATGCGGCCGCAAGCCGGGTTCGCCGTCGGACTGCCCGCCCGTCGCCAGGCCGGCCTCGAAAAAACCATCCACCTGCTCGCGGCTCGCGGCCTTGAAGCACCAGTGCCGCTTGCTCGCGCCGACTTCAGCGGGATCCAGATAGACCGCCAGAAAAGTCGATGCGGTGTCGTTCGCATTGCAGCGTTCGCCATACCCGAGCGCGGTCGGCCGGTCATAGACCTTGGCTGCGCCCAGCGCGGCCATGATGGCATCGTAGAACGGGCGTGCCCGTTCGATATCCGGCACGCCGATTGATACGTGATCAAGCAATTGCATCGCATCTCCTCCGTCGAAGGGCACACGAGTCTACCTGAGCGCGCCATTTCGCATCGGAGTCGCCTTGCGGCTCGTGGGTGCTACGTGAAACGACGCCGTCACGCGCGATGTCGTTCACGCCGATGGCGGGCCGGCCCTTAGTCCACTCCGCCGATGTCGCGCGCCTGCGCCCCCGCTATCGTTTCCCCGTCATCCACCCACCCACGACGCCATGACGCCCCAGGAAACGATCGACCGGATGGAGATCCAGGATCTGCTGACCCGCTATTGCCACGCTGTCGACCGCCACGACTGGCATGAATTCGAGCGCCTCTTCGCCGCCAATGCGACGCTCGATTACACGGCCTTCGGCGGCCCGGCCGGCAGCCGTGCGGAGATTGCCGCCTATCTGGAACACGTGACGTCGGCGATGCGCGGCACGCAGCACACGATCTCGACATCGCTGCTGATCGTCGACGGCGACGCCGCGACCGCGCGAACGGCCGGCCAGGCGATGATGATCTCGGCCGATGAAGCCGGCGACGATCGCGTGTGCTTCGTCGGGCTCTGGTATCGCGACCTGCTGGTGCGGACCGAATGCGGGTGGCGCATCCAGCGCCGCACGCAGGAGCGCAGCTGGATGCAGAATGCGCCGCCGGTTGCGGCGAGCTGAGCGCCCCGCGCGCGGCGCATTGCGTCACTTCATCTGCATCAGCTGAATCAGGTTCCCGCACGTATCGTCGACGATCGCGACGCGTACGGGCCCGGCGTCCATCGGCTCCAGCGTGAAGCGGACACCGAGATCCCTGAGCCGCGCGAACTCCGCATCGAGATCGTCGACCTGGAACGATGCCGCCGGGACGCCATCCTCGTACAGCGCCTGCTTGTAAGGGCCGACCGCGCGATGGTTGCTCGGCTCGAGCAGCAGCTCGGTGCCGTCCGGCTGGTCCTTCGACACCACGGTCAGCCAGCGGTACTCGCCCACCGGCACGTTGTTCTTCAGCTTGAAACCGAGCTTGTCGGTATAGAACGTCAACGCCTTGTCCTGGTCGTCGACAAAGATACTCGTCACGTAGATTCGCATGTCAATCTCTCCTGAAATGGCAGCCGGCGCCGCCGCTCGCGCAGTCACGCCCCGCCGCTATTCTTCGTCGAAATCGATGACAAACGCATAACCGTCGTCGATTAGCTTGCGCAGGTAGCCGTCGAAGTCGTCGGCGATCACCGCATAGCTGTCGGGATCGTGCAGGAAGCGCACGACCTGCCCGACCTTGCCGCCCGGCGCCGGCTTGAAATCGATGTAGAGCTGCGACGTGCCGCCGTTGTTCATGCAGTGCGAGAAGCACAGCCGCCGGTTCATCGGCAGTGCGATGTCGATGCGCGAGTCGACGAGTTCGCCGTCGTCGTTCGCATCGTCGCCATAGATCTCCGCGATGCTGTCGCGATACTTCGCGCCTTCCTCGAGCATCTGCCCGGCCGACAGCAGGTAATACGGGTATTCGTCGACGTCGGAGCCCAGCACCAGCACGTTGACCGTCGTGCCGCCGTAGTCGCGCCAGTAGGTCCCGTCGAGCTTGCCGAGCAATTCGAGCAGGCTGGCCGGGCACTGCGGATAGGCCACGCGCAACGCGTCGAGCTGCGCGGGCGTCGCGCCGGTTGCCGCGGCGAGCGCCGCGTTGTCGGTGTCGGGAAGCGCGGCGCGCAGGCCGGCGAGATAGGTGTCGACGAGGGTCATCGCGTCAGGTCCGAAGAACAGGCAGCCGCCATTCTAGCGTCCGACGCGATCCACCACTTTCGCGCTTGCGCGCCCCTGCTCAGGTGATCTGGTACGTCGACGCCGGCATGAATTCCTCCGGCAACGGGCGGTCGCCCAGCTCGAGCACCGATCGCTCGATCGTGCGCGTCATCGCATCGAGCGCCAGCGCATTCGGCGCGAGGCCGAACGGCTCGGCCACCTCGCTCGCGATCGCTTCGAGCGCGATCAGCGTGTACGAGATGAACACGCAGATCAGCGGCGTGAAGAACTCCGTCGAATCGACGAGGCCGAACGGCAGCAGCACGCAGTACGCATACACGGTGCGATGCAGCAGCACGCTGTACGAGAACGGAATCGGCGTCGACAGGATGCGCTCGCAACCACCGACCGATTTGCCGACCTCGTCGAGTTGCGTCTCGAACATCCAGCAGGTCGCGTCGCTACCGGGCGCACGGCCCAGCGCGCGGACGATGGCGCCGCGCAGCTCGTCGAGGATCGCGACGGGCTTGAAGCATTTGCCGCCAAGCTCGGTCGTGCGCTCCGCACCGAGAATGCGCTGCAGGTCCGCCGTCGGATCGGTATGGCGAAGCTGATGCTTCAGCGCATAGGTGAGCGCGATCAGCAGGTCGGCCAGCCGGTTGCGCTCGGCGTCGCTCACGCTGTCGGGCAGGTAGCGATTGAACTGCGACGTCAGCGTACGCGCCGCGATCAGCAGGTTGCCCCACAGATGCCGTGCCTCCTTGAAGCGCTCGAAGCTCGCGCTGTTGCGAAAGCCGAGAAAGATCGCGAGCGCGAGCCCGAACAGCGTGAACGGCGCGGTGTTGAGCGGGATCTTCTCGCCGAAGATGCGCCCGTTCGTGAAGACCGCCAGCGTGCTGACGATCGCCATGAATACGAGCTGCGGAATGATCGATTGCAGCACGGAGCCGTTCCAGACGAACAGCATCCTGAGCCAGTTTTGTTGTGGTCGGACGATCATGGTGTTTTCTCGACTGCCAGGGAAATGCGCGAAACGGTGCGCCGGCGCCCGATGCGCAACGGCCCGCGCGTGGCGGGCCGCTGTCGGGTGAATGCCGGGCACGGGCGCCGCGTTGCGCGTGATGATACGCCCGCGCCGGCCGTGCCCGTCACATCATGCGGCGTTCAGTGATAGCCGCTCAGTGATAGCCGATATCGCCCTCGCGCACCTTGCCGCGGAACACGCGGTACTGCATCGCGTTGTACACGAGGATGATCGGCAGCACGATCACGGTGCCGACGAGCGCGAACTTCTGGCTCGACGGGCTCGACGACGCGTCCCAGATCGACAGCGACGGCGGCACGATGTTCGGCCAGATGCTGATCACGAGCCCCGTGTAGCCGAGGAACACGAGCGCGAGCGTCAGCAGGAACGGCGTGGCCTCGTGCGCGCGCTTCACCGTGTGGAAGATGCCCCACACGCACGCGATGACGAGGATCGGCACCGGCAGGAACCAGCCCAGGTTGCCGCTGCCGAACCAGCGATGCGCGACGGCCGGCAGCCCGATCACGGTCCACAGGCTGACCACGCCCATCACGGCGAGCAGCACACCCGCGAGCGGCTTCATCAGGAGCCGCATCTTGCGCTGCAGCTCGCCGTCGACCTTCAGGATCAGCCAGCCGCAGCCGAGCGTCGCATACGTGACGAGCACGCCGATCCCGCACAGCAGGCTGAACGGCGACAGCCAGTCGAACGGCCCGCCCGCGAACTGGTTGTTCTCGATCTTGATGCCCTGCAGCAGCGAACCGAGCACGATCCCCTGACAGAACGCGGCAAGCGCCGAGCCGCCGATGAACGCGAGATCCCACATGTGTTGCGTGCGCGTGGCCTTCGCGCGCAGCTCGAACGCCGCGCCACGGAAGATCAGCCCGACCAGCATCAGCACGAGCGGCAGGTAGTTCGCCGGCAGCAGCGTCGAATACACGACCGGGAACGCGCCGTAGAGCCCCGCGCCGCCGAGCACCAGGAACGTCTCGTTGCCGTCCCACACCGGCGCGACCGTGTTCAGCATCACTTCGCGTTCGGCCTTCGCATCGAAGAACGGAAACAGCAGGCCGATGCCGAGATCGAAGCCGTCCAGCATCACGTAGATGAATACGCCGAGGCCGATGATGGCGGCCCAAATGACAGGAAGATCGATTTGCATGGCTTACTCCGCTTCGGTGACGTTCAGCGGCGTGGACAGCGCGCTCTTGCGCAGCCCCGGATGCCGGTGCAGCTCGATATACCCGGCCTGGGCAGCCGGCCCGCGCTTCATCAGTTTCATCATGTAATAGATACCCGTTCCGAACACCAGGAAATACACGACCACGAAGATCAACAGCGACACGCCGACCTGTTGCGCGCTGAGCGGCGCAACCGAATCGACGGTGCGCAGCACGCCGTACACGGTCCACGGCTGCCGCCCGACCTCGGTGGTGATCCAGCCGGCCAGCAGCGCGAGGATGCCCGACGGCCCCATCGCCACCACGAACCACTGGAACCAGCGCGTCTCATACAGGCGCCCGCCTTTTCTCAGCAGCAGCCCGAGCAGCGCGGTGAGCAGCATCAGCATCCCGAGGCCCGCCATGATCCGGAACGTCCAGAACACGATCGGCGAATACGGGCGGTCCTGCGGCGGGAATTCCTTCAGCCCGCGAATCTCGCCGTCCCAGCTGTGCGTGAGGATCAGGCTGCCGAGGTGCGGCACCTGGATCGCATAGCGCGTGGTTTCGGCCTGCATGTCGGGCAACCCGAACAGGTTCAGCGCAGTGCCGCCCTTCTCGGTTTCCCACAGCCCCTCGATCGCCGCGATCTTCGCCGGCTGGTATTCGCGCGTGTTCAGCCCGTGCGCATCGCCGACGACGATCTGGATCGGTGCGAGCACCAGCAGCATCCACAGCGCCATCGAGAAACTGCGCTTCACCGGCTCGTCGCGGCGCCCCTTGAGCAGGTGCCACGCACCGCATGCGGCGACGATGAAGCCCGCGACGATGAACGCCGCGATCGTCATGTGCACGAGCCGGTACGGGAACGACGGATTGAAGATGATCTTGAACCAGTCGACCGGCACGACGAGGCCGTTCTCGATCTTGTAGCCCTGCGGCGTCTGCATGAAGCTGTTCGACGCGAGGATCCAGAACGTCGAGATCAGCGTGCCGACCGCGACCATCAGTGTCGCGAAGAAGTGCGCGCGCGGGCTGACGCGCTGCCAGCCGAACAGCATCACGCCGAGGAAGCCGGCTTCGAGGAAGAACGCCGTCAACACTTCATACGTGAGCAGCGGGCCCGTGATGTTGCCCGCGACGCGCGAGAAGCCGGCCCAGTTGGTGCCGAACTCGTACGCCATCACGACGCCGGAGACCACGCCCATCCCGAAGCCGATCGCGAAGATCTTCGACCAGAACTGGAACATGGATTTGTAGGCGGCATCGCCGGTGACAAGGTAGCGCCATTCCAGCACTGCCAGGAAGCTCGCCATGCCGATGCTAATCGCCGGAAACACGATGTGGAACGACACCGTGAACGCGAATTGCAATCGGGCGAGATGGAACGCATCGAAGATTTCCATGACCGTAATTTGCTCGTGGTTGTGAGGACGTACGCTCGAAGCAGGAAATCGCGCGACGGCTTGGCGACAACACATGCGAACACAAACGGTCACTCGCATGGCATCGAAGCGTGAATGACGATATCGCGTTTGCAACAATACTCGCAATCGTTCGAGCGCGCGTTAAAACTGTGCTGCTTCCGCTGCCGAAGATGTGTGTACGGAAAACACATTTCGTGCCTTCGCGACGGTCAGCTGTACTGCTTTCCGCATTGCAGCGCTGTATATCCGGCGCGCCTTTCATCCCCTTTAAGATCCCATGAAACGCTTGCCCACGGCCATGCCGAGCCCTTCGGCCGCGCCCGCCCGGCAGCATCGAATCCCCTGGTCCGGCGCACGCGCCCGACCCGGCCGGCCCGCCGGCCGATCCGCCTGGAGAAAACCGCATGGAGTCCTGCATCCGCCGTGACGATCCGACCGGCAGCACCGCGTGTCATGTGACACGTCACCGTGCCGGCGACGCGCGCGACACCGTCGACCGTGTCGTCGACGAAACGCCGGTTGCACTCGTGATCAACGGGATTGCGCACACGGTCATGATGGCGACCCCGATCGACCTCGACGTGTTCGGCCTCGGCTTCGCGTTGAGCGAAGGCATCGTCGAGCGCTCATCGGACGTGTTCGACATCGAAAGCGAATGCCGGGCCGGCAGCGCCGAAGTGCGGATGACCGTGTCGCAGCAGGCGTTCATGGCGATGAAGGCGCACCGGCGCGCGCTGGCCGGCCGTACCGGCTGCGGCGTATGCGGAATCGAAAGCATCGCGCAGCTCGACCTGCACCCGCCACGCATCGCCGCCGCCGGCACGGCCGCCGGTATCGGCGCGGCAGCGATCGAACGCGCCGCGCGTGCGTTGCCGGCCCACCAGACGCTGATGCGCGAGACGGGCGGCATCCACGCGGCCGCCTGGTGCAACCGCGACGGCGCGGTGCTCGACGTGTTCGAGGACGTCGGCCGCCACAACGCGCTCGACAAGCTGATCGGCCGGCTCGCACGGCGTCGCGCCAACCTGCACGACGGCTTCGTGTTCCTGTCGAGCCGCGCAAGCTACGAACTGGTGCGCAAGGCCGCGCGGGTCGGCATCCCGATGATCGCGACGATCTCGGCGCCGACGTCGCTTGCGATCGACGTCGCCCGCGAAGCCGGCGTGCGGCTGCTCGGCTTCTGCCGCAACGACGGCTTCGTCGAGTACGTGTCGCCCGACACCGCGCCACCCGCTCACCCCGATCAACCCGCGCTCGCGCCGGCGCTTCCGGCTCTCTCCTGATGAAACCCCTGACCGATTTCGATACCGCGCAGCAGCATTTCGCCAGTGCGTTCGCACCGCTCGGCGCCACCACGTCCGTCCCGGTCGAGGAAGCCGCCGGCCACGTGCTGGCCGCGCCGCTCACCGCCGTGCTCGACCAGCCGCCGGCCGACCAGAGTGCGATGGACGGCTACGCCGTCCGTCACGCGGATCTCGCGCATGGCGAACCGCTGCGCGTCGCGCAACGCTGCTATGCGGGCGACACGCCGGCACCGCTGGCCCCGCGCACGGCCGCACGCATCTTCACCGGCAGCGTGATCCCGCCCGGCGCGGACACCGTCGTGATGCAGGAGCACGCACGCGAGCAGGACGGCTGGGTCGCGTTCGACGTGCCGCAGCGCACCGGCTCGCATATCCGCCGCCGGGGCGAGGAAGTGCGCGCCGGCGACCTGCTGGTGCCGGCCGGCGTGCGCATGGGCGCAATGCATGTCGGCGTGGCCGCCGCGCAGGGGTTCGCGCGTGTCGACGTGCGCCCGGCGCTGCGTGTCGGCATCCTGACGACCGGCGACGAGCTCGTCGCATGCGGGCAGCCGCGTGCGCCGCAACAGATTTACAACAGCAATGCGCCGATGCTCGCCGCGCTGGTTTCCGGAACCGGTGCCGAGGTCGCGATGAGCCTGCATGCGGCCGACACCGCGGCCGCCGTCGATCGCGCGCTGCGCGACCTGCACGCGGACTGCGACCTGGTGATTTGCGTCGGTGGCGCATCGGTCGGCGACAAGGATCTGCTGCGCCCCGCACTGGACGCGCTCGGCGCGTCGTTCATCGTCACCGGCGTGCGCATGAAGCCGGGCAAGCCGGTTGCACTCGCACGGCTCGACACGCAGCCGGTGGTGTTGCTGCCCGGCAATCCGGGCGCCGCGATGACCGCGTTCGCGCTGTTCGTCGCGCCGCTGATCCGCCGGCTGCAAGGGCGCACCGCCCGCGTGCCGGTCGTGCCGTCGCTGCCGATCGACAGCGACTTCGAACCGGATGCGCAGCGCGAGCGCTTCGTGCGCGTGCACTGCACCGTCGGCCTCGACGGCACGCCCGCACTCGACACGCTGCGCCAGCAAGGCGCCGGCACGCTGCAGTCGCTCGTGCAGGCGAGCGGTCTGGCCCGGCTGCCGGCCGGGCAGCGCATCGCGTGCGGCGACGCGGTACCGTATTACGAATTCGCGCACTGGCTCGCATGAGCGCGACGCCGGACATCCGCCCGATCCGCGCCCTTCGCCGCGCAGGCCACGCAGGTCGTACTGCGAACTGTATTCCTGCAATTCGGGCGCGATTGTGTCCCTGCCGGAAAAACCCGGCGGACTATCCTCACGAAGAGGCTCGTCACGCGCCGTGCGCCTGCCCATCCGCACACGCACGGCCGACCGGCGATGCCCCACCGCTTACTTCTTGCAGGCCGACGAACCGATCGTGAATGCCATCGTTTCCGCCGCGCCGGCCGCTGCCGTACTTTCCGGCAGCGCATCGCCCGGCGCTTTCCCCCGCACGTCCGACACGCTCGGCCGCCCGCTGCGCGACCTGCGCCTGTCCGTGATCGATCAATGCAATTTCCGCTGCGGCTACTGCATGCCGCGCGAAAGCTTCGGCGCCGACTATGCATTCATGCCGTCGTCCGAGCGGCTGTCGTTCGCGCAACTCGAAAAGATCGCCCGTGCGTTCACGTCGCTCGGTGTCGAAAAGATCCGCATCACGGGCGGCGAGCCGCTGCTGCGCCGCAACCTCGAAGCGCTGATCGAACGCCTCGCCGCGCTGACGACCGTCGACGGCAAGCCCGTCGAAATCGCGCTGACGACCAACGGCTCGTTGCTGGCCGCGAAAGCGCGCACACTGCGCGACGCCGGCCTGTCGCGCGTGACGGTCAGCCTCGATGCGATCGACGACGCGGTGTTCCGCCGGATGAGCGACGTCGACGTGCCCGTGTCGCGCGTGCTGGCCGGCATCGAGGCCGCGCAGGCGGCCGGGCTCGCGCCGGTCAAGGTCAACGCGGTGATCGAGCGCGGCGTGAACGACGACCAGATCCTGCCGCTCGTGCGGCACTTCCGGCAGTCCGGCGTGGCCGTGCGCTTCATCGAATACATGGACGTCGGCGGCGCGAGCTTCTGGTCCGGCGACAAGGTCGTGCCGGCCGCGCGGATGCGCGAACTGATCGACGAACACTATCCGCTCGTGCTCGTCGGCGAACCGGGGCACGACGCGACCGCGATCCGTTGCGCGCACATCGACGGCGCGGGCGAAGTCGGCTTTATCGCGAGCGTGTCGCATCCGTTCTGCGGCACCTGTTCGCGCGCCCGCGTGTCGGCCGACGGCCAGCTCTACACGTGCCTGTTCGCGACGCAAGGCACCGACCTGCGGCCGTGGCTCGACGACACGGCGTCGACCGCCGACCTCGCCGCCGCTGTGCGCGACCGCTGGACGCACCGCGACGACCGCTATTCCGAGCGCCGGGCCGCACGGCCAGCCCGTGCGCCGGGCAAGACTTATCCGACCGTGCGCATGTCGCTGGTCGGCGGCTGAGGGGCCGCCGCGCGACACAGGACGCACCGCCTACAGGAGAACCGTCATGACGAGCTTCACCGAATCCCGTGCCGGGCTACCGGACGATCCGTTGCACGCGGGCAGCCCCGCTCCCGACATCACGACCGACCCGCACCCCGAGCCGCCACCGTCGATTACCGCCGGCTTCGAAGTGCGCGTGCAGTACGCGCCGATCGACGCGGGCGCCGAGCTCGCGCCGATCGTTCGCAATCCGAATGTCGGCGCGGTCGTGAATTTCCTCGGTGTCGTGCGCAACGAAGGCGACGTCGACGACGTGATCGCGCTCGAGGTCGAGCACTATCCGACGATGACCGAACAGGCGCTCTGGAGCATCGTCGAGGAAGCCAGCGCACGCTGGCGTCTCGAAGCGATCAAGATCGTGCATCGCGTCGGGCGCATCCCGCTCGGCCAGGCGGTCGTGCTGGTCGTGGTGGCCGCCGCGCATCGGGGGGCCGCGTTCGATGCGTGCGAATTCCTGATGGACTTCCTGAAGACCCACGCCCCGTTCTGGAAGAAGGAGATCCGTCACGACGGCGTATCCGGCTGGGTCGAGGCGAAGGCGCACGACGACCAGGCGATGCGGCGCTGGGGCTGAGCGTCGGTGCTGCGCGTGTTCCGATTCCGCCGAGTGATTCCTTTCAAGACATCGCGATGAAACTGACGATCAAATACTTTGCAAGCATTCGCGAGCAACTCGATCTCGACGAGGAAATCGTCGAGATCGACACGCGCGAGCTCACCGTCGACGCGCTGCGCGACACGCTGGCCGCACGCGACGCACGCAGCGCGGAAGCGCTGCGGACGGACCGGCCCGTGCGCGCGGCCGTCAATCTCGAGATGGTGACGGGGGGATTCGTCGTGCGGGAAGACAGCGAGGTGGCGTTTTTCCCGCCGGTGACGGGCGGCTGACATCACGACGAGCCGGAAGGCACCCGGCGTGACATCGATCGCCCGTCGCAGTTCACACCCGTTGACGCTGCGTATCAGTCGCTCGCTGCCGGCATCGCGGCCCGGCTCGACAGATAGTCGACCATCCGTTGCGCGGCCGGTTGCAATGCGTCGAAGCTCCTGAAACAGACGACGAACCGGCGCTTCGCCCACGCATCGACGAGCGGGATCACCTTGATGCCGAACACCGGCCGATACGTGTCGGCCACTTCCATCGGCACGACGCTGATCCCGAGCCCGGCCGCGACGACGCGAAACGCGGCATCGAACCCCGACACGATCACGCGATACGACACGGTCGTGCCGGCATCGGCGGCCGCGCGCTGCAACAGCGTGTGAACGGCAGTCGTCGGCAGCAGGCCGACATGCTCGTAGCCCAGCGTCTGCTCGAAGCTCAGCGACAGCGCGTTCGCGAGCGGATGATCGCGATGCACGGCCAGCGCCAGCCGGTCCTGCCGATAGGGCCGATGCTGCAAGCCCTGAAGATCGACGTTGTCCCAGCACACGCCCACGCTCGCCGCGCCTTCCCGCAACTGCCGCACGAGTTCGGACGACAACCGCTCTTCCACGTCCACCCGGATGTTCTCGTTGGCCGGTTCGCGCATGAACGACGAAATGTCGTCGAGCAGTGCCTCCGCGATCGCCGATGCCGATGCGCAGATGCTGACGCGCCCCTTCAGCCCGCCGCCGAACGCGGCGACATCGCTCGCGATGCGCTCCATCGTGAAGAGCACGCTGCGCGCGTGCTCGAGCAGCGCATTGCCCGCGGCCGTCGGCTCGACGCCGCGCCGCGAACGCGTGAGCAGCGGCACACCGAGGTCGCTTTCCAGTTGCGCGATGCGCTTGCTGATCGCCGACGGCTCGATATGAACCGCCTCCGCCGCCCGCGCCATATTGCGGTGATCGCACACGGCCACCAGCAGCCGTAGTGTTTTCAGGTCGATGTCACGCATCCGCCGTCTCCAGGCAATCAGGCATTCAGACATTCCATTCCGGAAACGTGGCGGTTCCGAAATACCGCTTTAATGTCCATCAGGAATGTCTAAAGTTAGCACGACGCCGGTGCATCGACACGGGCGAAATCAACGGAGACAAGCGACATGCGGTCGTTCCCCCAGCAGGCAGTCATACGCGAAGTCGGCTTGCGCGACGGGCTGCAAAGCATCCCGCGCATTCTTCCGACGAAACACAAGATCGAGTGGATCGGCGACGCGTACGCGGCCGGTCAGCGCGAAATCGAGGTCGGATCGTTCGTGCCGGCGCGCCTGCTCCCGCAACTGGCCGATACGGCCGAGCTCGTGGCGTATGCGAAGACGCTGCCCGGCCTGTGCGTGTCGGTGCTGGTGCCGAACCTCAAGGGCGCGGAGCACGCGCTCGACGCGGGCGCCGACCTGATGCTGGTGCCGCTCTCGGCGAGCCGCGCACACAGCATCGCGAACCTGCGCAAGACGCCCGACGAAGTCGTCGCCGAGGTGGCGCGCATCCGCGCCGCGCGCGATGCGGCCGGCTCGAAGACGCTGATCGAAGGCGGCATCGGCACCGCGTTCGGCTGCACGATCCAGGGCCGCGTCGAGCAATCGGCGGTGCTGCGTTACCTGCATGCGCTGCTCGATGCCGGCGCCGACCGCGTGAGCATCGCCGACACGGTCGGCTATGCGGGCCCGGCCGCCGTCGGCGAACTGTTCGGCAAGGCGCGCGCCGCCGCAGGCGAGCGTTTCTGGTGCGGCCATTTTCACGACACGCGCGGCCTCGCGCTCGCGAATGTGTACGCGGCGCTCGAAACGGGCGTCGCCCGCTTCGACGCGACACTCGCCGGCATCGGCGGCTGTCCGCATGCGCCCGGCGCGAGCGGCAACGCGTCGAGCGAAGACCTCGCGTTCATGCTCGCCGACATGGGGATCGACACCGGCATCGACATTGCCGCGCTGCTGACGCTGCGCGCGAAGGTCGCGCGCTGGCTGGACGGCGAAACGCTGCACGGCGCGCTGTGGCGCGCGGGCCTGCCGGCCACCCACGCCATCGCAGCCACCACCACCGCCTGAACCCATCATGAACCACGACACCCGACTTCCACTCGACGGTATTCGCGTCATCGAATTCACGCACATGGTCATGGGGCCGACGTGCGGGATGATCCTCGCCGATCTCGGCGCCGAAGTGATCAAGATCGAGCCGCCCGGCGGCGACAAGACGCGCAACCTGCCCGGCCTCGGCATCGGCTTCTTCCGTTCGTTCAACCGCAACAAGAAGAGCGTCGTGCTCGACCTCCATACGCCCGAGGGCAAGGAGGCCGCGGTCGAACTGATCGGCACCTGCGACGTGATGCTCGAGAATTTCCGACCCGGCCTGATGGCGTCGCTCGGCCTCGACTACGACACGCTGTCGGCCCGCTACCCGGCGCTCGTCTACGTGACGCACAAGGGCTTCCTGCCCGGCCCGTACGACCGGCGCCTCGCGCTCGACGAAGTCGTGCAGATGATGGGCGGGCTGTCCTACATGACGGGGCCGGTCGGCCGTCCGCTGCGCGCCGGCACGTCGGTCAACGACATCATGGGCGGCATGTTCGGCGCGATCGGCGTGCTCGCCGCGCTGCGCGAACGCGAGCGCACCGGCCGCGGGCAGGAAGTGCAGAGCGCGCTGTTCGAGAACTGCGTGTTCCTGTGCGCGCAGCACATGCAGCAGTACGCGATGACGCACGAACCGCCACCGCCGATGCCGGCGCGCGTGTCGGCGTGGAGCGTCTACGACGTGTTCACGCTCGCGGATGGCGAACAGCTGTTCATCGGCGCGGTCAGCGACCGGCAGTTCGTCACGCTGTGCGACGTGCTCGCCTGCCCCGCGCTCGCCGCCGAACCGGAGTTCGCCACCAACGCGCTGCGGGTCGCCGTGCGCCCGCGGTTGCTCGAACGGCTCGGCGCGATCCTGAAGAATCATCGCGCTGCCGAGCTGTCGCCGAAACTCGAAGCCGCCGGCATTCCGTATGCGCCGATCGTCCGTCCCGAGCAACTGCTCGACGATCCGCACCTGAAAGCGAGCGGCGGACTGGTGCCGATGCAGACCGACGACGGCCGCACGACCGATGTCGTCCTGCTGCCGATCACGATGGGTGGACGACGGCCCGGCGTGCGCCAGGCGCTCGCGCGCGTCGGCGAGCACACGCAGGAAGTGCTGGCACGGCTGACACGCCGCGCGATCGCATGAGCGATAGCCGACGCCGGCCCGGCAGCGGCCCGCCGGCGTCGAGGCAGGCCCGGTCGCGCGCCGCCAGGCATTCCGCGCGCCGTCCACGCCGCGTGCGCCTATAACCGTTATCAGGGCAGGCAGCTCGAAGAAGCATGCCGCCCGTCAGAGGATCAGGAGACAACATGCATCAGACCGTCACCGCGGGCGGCGCCCCGCTCGATACGCCGCAGGTACGCGCCGGCATCCGCGCCGACGCGGACATCTCCGCGCGCATGGACCGGCTGCCGATCACGCGGCACCAGTGGATGCTCGTGCTGCTGATTTCCCTCGGCGGCTTCTTCGAAGTCTACGACCTGATCTTCACCGGCTATATCGCGCCGGGCATGGCAAAGAGCGGCCTGCTGCAGACCACCACGCAGGCCTTCTTCGGCTTCACCGGCATCGCCGCCTTCATCGCGGCGACCTTCGCGGGGCTGTTCGTCGGCACGTTCGGCTTCGGCTGGATGCCGGACCGCTACGGGCGCCGCGCCGTCTTCACGTACTCGCTGCTGTGGTACTCGATCGGCTCGGCCATCATGGCATTCCAGACGACACCCGAGGGCGTGCTGTTGTGGCGCTTCATCACCGGCATCGGCGTCGGGCTGGAGATCGTCACGATCGACACCTACGTGACCGAACTCGTCCCACAGCACATGCGGGGCCGCGCGATCGCGTTCAACCAGGTCGTGATGTTCGCCGCCGCGCCGGTCGCCGCGATCCTGTCGTGGTGGCTCGTGCCCACGAACGTGTTCGGGCTCGACGGTTGGCGCGTCGTGGTGCTGGCCGGCTCGGCCGGCGCCGTGATCGTCTGGTTCATCCGCCGTGCGGTACCCGAAAGCCCGCGGTGGCTGGCCGCGCACGGCGATGCTGAACGAAGCGAACGGATCGTGAGCCGGATGGAAGCGATCGCCGAGCGCGAGTCGGGCATGCCGCTGCCGCCGCCCACGCCGGCGAGCGACGCGCCCGACGTGCACCGCGCGGCGTTCGCAGCATTGTGGCGCGCACCCTATCGCGCCCGCCTGCTGATGCTCGTCGCGTTCAACTTCTGCCAGGCCATCGGCTACTACGGATTCGCGAACTGGGTGCCGACACTGTTGATCGGCCAGGGCATCACCGTCACGAAGAGCCTGTTGTATGCGTTCGTCATCGCATTCGCGATGCCGGCCGGGCCGCTGCTCGCGATGCGCTATGCGGACCGGATCCAGCGCAAGCACCTGATCGTCGGCGGTGCGCTAGCCGTGATCGCCTGCGGGCTCGCGTTCGCGCAGATCAGGACCGTTGCGCCGCTCATCGTGCTCGGCGTGCTGATCAGCCTCGCCGGGCAGACGATCTCCGTCGCCTATCACGCGTACCAGTGCGAGCTGTTCCCGACCGAGGTGCGCTCCCGCGCGAGCGGCATCGCGTATTCGGCCAGCCGCGCCGGCGCGATGATGTCGGGCTTCATCATCGCGGCGCTGCTGAAGGACTTCGGCGTACCCGGCGTGTTCACCGGGATCACCGTGTTCATGCTCGTCGTGGTCGTCGTCATCGGCGCGTTCGGCCCGAGAACCAATGGCGTGCGGCTCGAGGAGCTCAATCGCTGACGCTCGACGCATCCCGGATGTTCGCCGGTCGGCGCCGGATTCAGGCGTCGCCGCGCCGACGCACGAACCCTCGCATGCTTTACGATTACACGGCTGCGTCCGTCAATGCAGCCACTTCATCACGATCGTCGCGAACACGACCATCGCCGCGCCGCCGATGCGCGTCGAGATCTGTGCGAATGGCATCAGCCCCATCCGGTTCGACGACGACAGGATCGCGACGTCGCCGGTACCGCCCAGCCCGCTATGGCAGGCGGTGATGATCGCGGATTCGACCGGATACATCTTCAGCGCGGCGCCGACGAAGAATCCGGAGACCACCATCGCGATCACGATCGACGCGCAGATCACGAAATACCCGGGCGAGAACGCGCCGACGAGCTTGTCCCACGACACGAACAGCGTGCCGAGCCCGACGAGGATCGCGAACGTCAGGTTCGTCGACATGAACTTGTACATCTGGTACGCGCCGATCTCCATCGACTCGGGAATCGCGCGGCACACTTTCAGCACGGCCGCCGCGACGATCATCAGCACCGGCCCCGGAATGCCGGTGAGCGGCGCCAGCAATCCGCCGAGAATGAACAGCGTGCACGCGAGCAGCAGGCCGAAGCCCATCAGCCGCAGGTCCAGCCCGGCCTCGGCCTGCTGCGCGGCGAGCAGCTCGCGGTCCTCGCCGGTCTTCACCAGCAGGCCGTCGCCGCTGTAGCGGCGATGCTTTTCGCCGAAGCGCTTCAACATGCCGCTCGCGAGGATCGCGACGACATTGCCGATCAGCGCAGCCGGCACCATCATCGCAATCAGGTGGCCCTGCGCGACGCCGGTGATCTCCGCATAGCCGATCGACAGCGGCAGGATGCCCTCGCCGATGCCGCCGCCGAGGATCGGCATCACGATATAGAAGAACGTGTGCTGCGGGTCGTAGCCGAACGCGAAGCCCACGGCGATCCCGGCTGCAATCGCCGCCACGGTGCCGACGAGCAGCGGCACGAACATCTTGAGGAAGCCCTGGATCAGGATCTTCCGGTTCATCCCGAGGATGCTCCCGGCGACCAGGCACGCGATGTAGAGATACTGAAGATTGGCCGTCTTCATCGTCACCGTGATCGCCTTGAGCGTCGCGTCGTCCATCAGCCGGTAGCCCAGCAGCGCCGACGGCACGAACAGGCACAGGATCGCCGGGCCGCCGATATGCCGGAACACCGGGATCCGCCGGCCGATCTCGCCGAGCAGCAGCCCGGACAGCATCAGCACCGCCAAGCCGCCGATCATGTCGTTCGGCAGCCGCTTCGTCGCGGCCGCCAGGATCGTGACGACCGCGATCGCAACGAACATCGGCAGCGGCATCCCGCCGATCTTCAGGTTCAGCAGCCACGCGAGCGGCGTGGACGGCGGCAGGCTCGTCTGCACGGGGGAAGCTTCCATGTCATGTCTCCGTTTCTTGTATTGAGTTCGCACATCGGCAGGGCCGGACGAAATCGCGCGGCGCGCGTCCGGCCCCGTGCTGCGGGCGCCGAAGCGCCCTTTTCACACCGCGCGCTGCTGCTTCGGCAAATCGATCTTCATCCACGGGCTGGCCGCGTGATGGCGCCCCTCGAACGCATCGATCGCATCGCGATCGGCGAGCGTCATGCCGATCATGTCCAGCCCTTCGACGAACATGCGCTTCTGCCGCTCAGGCAGATCGAACGGGTACTCGCTTCCCTCTGCTGTCCTGACGACCTGGCGCAGCACGTCGATCGTCAACGTGCTCGTGGCCGGGTTGCGCGCCTGTTCGACGAGCGTCGACACGACGGCCGGATCGAGCATCACCAGCAACAGCCGGTTGTTCAGCGCGTTGAAGTAGAAGATCTCGCCGAAGCTCGGCGCGATCACCGCGTCGAAGCCCGCCTGCTGCAAGCCCCACACCGCGTGTTCGCGGCTGGAACCGCAACCGAAATTGGCGCCGGCCACCAGGATGCGCGCCCCTTGATACTCCGGGCGGTTCAATACGAAATCCGGCCGCCGCGCGCCCGAACCATCGTGGCGGAGGTCGTACAGCACACCGCGCGCGAGCCCCGACTTGTCGATACCGAGCAGAAACTGCTTCGGCATGATCTGGTCGGTATCGAGGTTGTTCAGCGGCAGCGGCGCTGCGATACCGGTGACGGAGGCGTGCTCACGCATGATCGAACTCCTTGCGTACGTCGACGATGCGTCCGGCCAGCGCGGCAGCGGCGGCCATCGCCGGACTCATCAGGTGGGTGCGGGCGCCGCGGCCCTGGCGGCCCTCGAAATTGCGGTTCGTCGTCGACGCGCAGCGCTGGCCGGGCGCGAGGACGTCGTCGTTCATCGCGAGACACATCGAGCAGCCGGGCTGGCGCCATTCGAAGCCGGCGTCGATCAGCGTGCGTGCGACGCCTTCGCGCTCGGCCTGTTCGCGCACCGCGACCGACCCGGGCACGACCATCGCGCGCACCGACGGCGCGACCGTGCGGCCGCGCACGACGTCCGCCACGGCGCGCAGGTCTTCGATCCGTGCATTCGTGCACGAGCCGATGAACACGTGGTCGACATGCAGGCCATCGATCGGTTGCCCGGTATCGAGTCCCATGTAGTCGAGCGCCTTGCGCGCGTTGTCGCGTTCGAGCGGCTCGGCCGACAGCGCCGGAATGCGCGCAGTAATCGCGATCGCCTGGTCGGGGCTCGTGCCCCAGGTCACGAATGGCGCGACGTCCGCCGCATCGAAGCGATGCGTGACGTCGAATGGCGCGTCGGCGTCGGATTGCAGTTGCGTCCATTGCGCGACGGCCTCGTCAACGCGGGCCGCCGGCAGATCGCGGATCCGGTCGCGAACGTAGGCGACCGTCGTCGCGTCGGGCGCGATGAGTGCGCCGCGCGCACCGGCTTCGACCGTCATGTTGCACAGGGTCATGCGCGCTTCGGCGCTCAGCGCGTCGATCGCCGGCCCGCAGTACTCGACGACGAAGCCGCGCGCGCCCTGCGCACCGATCTTCGAGATGATGTACAGCACGAGATCCTTCGACGTGGTGCCGGCCGGCAGCGCGCCGTCCACGCGGATGCGCATGTCGCGCGCGACGCGGTACACCAGCGTCTGCGTCGCCAGCACATGCTCGACTTCCGACGTGCCAATGCCGAAGCCGAGCGCGCCCAGCGCACCGTAGGTCGTCGTGTGGCTGTCGCCGCACAGCACGACCATGCCGGGCCGGATCAGCCCGATCTCGGGCGCGACCACGTGCTCGATGCCCTGTTCGGTGTCCTGCACGTCGAACAGGTGGATGCCGTGCCGGCGGCAGTTGCGCGTGAAATTCGCAGCCTGGCTGGCCGCCGCGTCGATGACGATCGTGCGCTGGCCGACCGGAACGGGATGCGTCGGAATCACGTGATCGACGATACCCATCTGCTTGTCCGGGCAGCGTACCGGCAGGTTCCTTGCCGCGAGCCCGGCGAACGCCTGCGGGCTCGTGTACTCGTTCATGATGTGCAGGTCGGCGTACAGCACGACGTGCTGCGCGTCGACACGGGATACCGTGTGGCTCGCCACGATCTTCCGGTAAAGCGTCTGTCCCATCGTTCCCCCTCCTTGTTGCGAAAACGCCCGGATGCGGACGTTTCGGCAAGTGTAATTTGGAGGGTGACGCCTTAAAATGAGGCGCAGCTTAACCCATTATTAAATGAAACTTTAAGATGGATCCGATCGCAGACCTGGAATTCTTCGCACGGCTCGTCACGCACGGCAGCCTGTCGGCGCTCGCGCGCGACCTCGGCGTCACGCCGCCGGCCGTCAGCGCACGGCTCAACCAGATCGAGCGGCGCCTCGGCGTGAAGCTGCTGAACCGCACCACGCGGCGGCTGGCGATGACCAACGAGGGCGAGGTATATCTCGCGACCGGCTCGAAGCTGCTCGAGCAGGTGCACGAACTCGAGCGCACGGTATCGAGCAGCCGCAACCAGCCGCAAGGCCTGCTCAAGGTCAACGCGACCTTCGGCTTCGGGCGCCGCCACATCGTGCCCGCGCTGTCCGCGTTCCGCGATCGTCATCCTGAAGTCGAGATCCAGCTCGAACTCACCGATCGCCCGATGAACCTCGCCGAGCTCGCGTACGACGTGGGGATCCGGTTCGGCGAGCTGCCCGACCAGCGCGTGGTGGGCCGCAAGCTCGCGGCAAACCGGCGTTTCGTCTGCGCGTCGCCCGCGTACCTGAAAGCGAACGGTGTACCGAAGGTGCCCGGCGACCTGCGCGGCCACCGCTGCATCGTGCTGCGCGAGAACGACACGGCGTACGGCACGTGGCACTTCACCAAAGGCAAGCGCCACGAACTCGTCAAGGTGCATGGCGTGATGAGCAGCAACGACGGCGAAGCGACGCTGCGCTGGGCGATCGACGGGCATGGCGTGCTGGTGCGGTCCGAGTGGGACGCGCAACCGTTCATCGATTCGGGCGCGCTGACGCGCGTGCTCGCGGACTGGTCGCTGCCACCGTCGGATATCTACGCGGTGTATCCGGAACGGCTCAACCTGTCGGCGAAGGTGCGTGTGTTCATCGAGTTTCTTTGCGAGTATCTCGAGCGGCGCGCTTGACGGCGAGGAACGCAGCGGCGGCATGGGCCACAGCAAGAAAAAAGCCGGCACAAGGCCGGCTTCGTCGTCGAAACGCAAGATACCGCTCGCACCCGCTCACCGCATGCACGCCGAGGCCAGCTTGCCGACCGTGATCACGGCCTGCTCGATCTCCGGCGACCACGGGCTGCTGTAGTTCAGCCGGATGAAGTTCCGGTAGCTGTCCGTGATCGAGAACATGTAGCCGGGCCCGATCGTGATCCCCTGCTCCAGCGCGAGCTGGTACAGCCGCATCGCGTCGACCTGCGCGGGCAACTCGACCCACAGCACGTACCCGCCGGCCGGGCTCGAGATGCGCGTGCCTTCCGGGAAGAACCGCGACACCATCGCGCGCATCAGGTTCGCCTGCTGCGCATACGCCTTGCGCAGGCGCCGCAGGTGATGCTCGTAGCCGTCGCGTTCGAGAAACTCCGCGATTGCGAGCTGCGGCAACGACGGCGTTGCAAGCGTGTTCAGGAATTTCAGCTTCTCGACCTGGTCACGATAGCGGCCCGGCAGCGCCCAGCCGATCCGGTAGGCAGCCGTCAGGCTCTTCGAAAACGACGAGCAATGCAGCACGATCCCGCTGCGGTCATACGACTTCAACGAACTCGGATGCGCATCGCCGAAATACAGTTCGTTGTACACGCCGTTCTCGATCAGCGGCATCCCGGCATTCGTCGCGAACTCGACCAGCTCGCGCTTGCGCTCGTCGGGCATCTGAAAGCCGAGCGGGTTCTGGAAGTTCGGCATCACCATGCATGCGGCGATCGGTTGCGACTTCGCAATCGCGGCCAGCGCGGCGATATCGATCCCGTACTCCGGATGCGTCGCCACCTCGATCGCCTTCATCCCCATCCGCTCGATCGCGTGCAGCATCGCGTAGAACGTCGGCGATTCCACCGCGATCGTGTCGCCCGGCTTCGCGACCGCCTGCAGGCACAGGTTGATCGCCTCCGTCGCGCCGACCGTCACGATGATCTCGTTCGGGTCCACCGACATCCCGTTTTCCAGGTATCGGCGCGCAATCTGGCGGATCAGCCGCGGATGGCCGGGCGGCAGCCCGTCCGTCACGCCCCACAGCGACTTGTCGCGACCGGCCGCATACGCGTAGCGGTTCAGCTTCTCGAACGGAAACAGGCTCGGGTCCGGATACGGCGAGCCGAGCGGCACCGCGTCGTCGGTGCCGATCGAGCGCAGCGTCGACAGCACGAGCCGGCTCACGTCGACCGACGACGAGATCGCGATCGGCTTCGACGGCCGCAGCTCGCGCACCGGCGCATGGCTGTCGTCGCGCCGCAGGTTCACGAAATAGCCCGACTGCGGCCGGCTTTCGAGTAGCCCGCGGCTCTCCAGCAACAGATAGGCGTGCAGCACGGTCGTGATGCTGATCCGGTGCTGCTGGCTCGCCTGCCGCACCGACGGAATCCGGTCGCCGTGCCGGTACACGCCCTGGCGGATCAGGCGCTCGATGTCGTCCGCAAGTTTTTCATAGAGTTTCATCGCGCGTCTCCCGCCGGCACGCGCAACCGCGCCGCCCTGCCGCGCACGTCCGGCACGCACATGTTTCGCCCGCCGACCGGGCCGTCGTGATTCCTGATCTTTCCCTCCGGTTTTGCCTTTTCCATCGCACTGGCTCTCTCTTGAAGATGCGCCAACAGGGTTCCGGTACGACTGGATCTGCGGCACTGTGCACTTGATGATGGAATCTTAAGAGCAGAACAGTTGGTGGCGAGTACACACATCGACCGCGCGAACAAGAGTACAGTTCGGCGCGCATCGCTCGACGTGCGAAAACTGTACGTCTTATGAATGGGTTGCCGCTCTGGCAAGCCGCGCGCAGCGGCGCCGGGCGGAGGTTCGTGACTTTACGGAACGGCAGGACAGCGGTGACGAGTGCACTCGTTGGCCGGGACACGTTGCCGGCTGAGTCCGGAGTAAAAACTGTGCAATCTCACAGTTTTTTATGCAATTCACCCACCAACCACCAAAAACTCGTCGATCGCACGGTTTTCACTTGAATTTCGCCACCGAGCTGCAATACTGTTTGATCGTACAGTTTTCATTCAGTCGCGCCGGCTACGGCGGCGAACCGGACCCGCCAGACCGGGCCGGCCGCCGCGACCGTTGGCGCCGCCGGGAGCCCCAACCATGCGATACACGATCGAACAGGCATCCGACATCGGCGGCGTGATCCGCGCTGCGCGGAAAGGACAGCAGCTGCGCCAGGACGACGCGGCCGGCAGCGTCGGCGTCAGCGAGTCGTTCATGGTCAAGGCCGAGCGTGGGGCGGACACCATCCAGTGGGGCAAGGTGTTCCAGATCCTGCAAGGGCTCGGCGTGCAGGTCGTTGTCGACATCCCTGACGCCAGCGACGAACTGCTCGAGCGCCAGTCGGCCCGCGCGAGCCATAGGGCCGACATCCGCGCGCGGCGCGCGGCCGAGCGCCTGCTGCTGCGCACGGATGCAACCACCGACACCGCCCCGCCGGCCCCTGCGCGCGTGCTCACGGCCGCGCGTCTCGTGCTGTCGACCGACGCAGCAGCCGGTGCGGGCGCAGACGACACGCGCCGCCCTCGCCCCAGGACGACCGCCGCCGGCCGCGAAGTCGCCGCGCGCGCGGTCGAGATCGCGCGCCGTGTGCTGACGGCCGCCGGCGAAGCCGTGCCTGGCCACCCGCGCGCCACCGGCGAGGACGCGTCGCATGACTGAGCGCACCCTCATCGCCGCGATCGACGGCCAGCCGATCGGCACGCTGCATGAAAACCGCAATCTGTGGGCGTTCGAATACGCGCCGTCGTGGCTCGCGCAGGCGTCCCGCTTCGCGCTGAGCCCGCATCTGCCGCTGCAGGCCGGCGTGCTGCGCGACGGCGCGACCACCCGCCCCGTCCAGTGGTATTTCGACAACCTGCTGCCGGAAGAATCGGTGCGGGCGCTGCTGGCGCGTGACGCGGGCCTGCCCGACATCGGCGACGCGTTCGCGCTGCTCGAGCACTACGGCCGCGAATCGGCAGGCTCGGTGACGCTGCGCCTGCCGGCCGACACGGCCGACGAGGACACGCACCTGCGCCCGCTCGACGACGCCGAACTCGACGCGCGCATCCGCCACCTGCCTGCCGTGCCGCTTACGCACGACGCGCCGAAGAAGATGTCGCTCGCCGGCGCGCAGCACAAGCTGCCGGTCGTGCTGCGCGACGGCGCACTGTTCGAGCCGAGCGGCCAGGCGGTGTCGACGCACATCCTGAAGCCGAATCATCCGCACGCGCACGACTATCCGCATTCGGTCATCAACGAATGGTTCGTGATGACGCTCGCGCGCCGCGTCGGCCTCGACGTGCCCGAGGTCGAGCGCCGCTACGTGCCGGCACCCGTGTACGTAATACGCCGCTTCGACCGTACGCAGACGGATACCGGCGTCGAACGGCGCCACGCGATCGACGGCTGCCAGGCGCTCAACCTGCCCGCGACGATGAAATACACGGGTTGGTCGCTCGACGCGCTCGCGACGCTCGCCAACGCGTGCCGCGCGCCCGCGCCGGTTCGCCTGCGCCTGTTCCGCTGGCTCGCGTTCTGCATCGTCGTCGGCAACGGTGATTCACACCTGAAGAACCTGAGCTTCCTCGTCGCCGACAGCGGGGTCGCGCTGGCGCCGCACTACGACCTGCTGTGCGACGGCGTATACGAAACCACGACCTACAGCGCGCGCAGCCGCTGGCCGGACCTGACGGAATTCACGCGGCCGGTCGCGGGCGTGCAGCGCTATGCGGATTTCACGCGCGACGTGCTCGACCAGGCCGGCGCGGCACTCGGGCTGACGCGCGCGACCGCGCAGCGCCACATCGACGAACTGCTCGCGCGCATTCCCGCGCAGGCCGACGCGCTGTTGCTCGAGATCGCCGCCGACAACGACGCGATGAAGACTGCCCGCCCCGAACTCACAGCGACGCTCGGCGGCGAGATGCACCTGCTGCGCGCGATCCGCCATATCGTCATCCACGAGATGGTCGAGCGGCTGCGGCCGCGCTGACACCACGACACCATCGACGCCGATCCGATACCGCCACGCGAGGGCCACCCAACATCATGACCGAATCCGTCCGCCCGCCTGTCGTCGACCAGCTCCTCGCGCGGCTGACCGGCACTGCCGACCATCCGCACTTCACCGGCACCCCGATCGACCTGTCGACGCTCGACGCGCACACGCTCGGCGCCGTCTGGCCGGCACTGCGCCGGGTCGAGCACGAGATCATGGTGCGCGACCAGGCGTTCGACGATCCGCGTGCCGAATTCGCGCGCTGGCTGCACGGGCAGATCGATGCGCTCGGACTCGTGCCGCTCGTCGACGCCGATGCCGCGCTCGAACTGTTCCGCGATATCCCGGCCGGCGAGTGGAAACGCGCGCTGGAGGAGTTGCCCTGCCTCGACACCCTGCCGTCGCCGGCGCTGCAAGCCGAACTCGCGCGCATTGCGGGCGAACCGGACGAAGGCGACGTGCGCTCAGGATCCAGCACGTATGGCGTGTACACGCTCGACCGGTTCGCCGGGCGCCGCGACTTCTCGGCGCGACGCGACGTGTATGCGCAAGCGCTGGCGGAGTCGCCGTTTCGCGTGCGCGAACTCGACGTGCTGCCCGAACTCGGGCCGGCCGCGCTGCTCGCGCTGGCCGCGACGAACGATGGCTACTTCGCGCCGAGACGGCTGTGGCTCGACTTCAGCGATCCGGCCGTCACGCTCGCGGAAGACGCCGCGTATGTCGCGTTCGCGCGCGACGCGCTGACCGAGGCCGCGCAGCAGGTCGCGGCGCTCCACGCGGGCACCGTTCCATACGAAGCCGATCGTGCGTTCACGACCGACGACGCACAGGTCGTCGCGCGTGCCGCGCGCGTGGCCGCCTATCGCGACGAAACGTGGCTGCGCCCGCTGATCGGGCCGCTGCTGACCGGCGTGTGCGTCGCGCCGACAGCCGCGAAGACCGCGCCGTCGCAATCGCTCTCGATCGCGCTCGGCCACGCGGTCGAGACGATCCCGACACCCGAGGGCGTGCGTGCGCTGCGCGACGCGCTCGCCATCGTGCGTCATGCCGGCGTACAGAAGAAGCTCGCGCGCAACCTGAAACCGGCCGAACGCGCGCTCGGCGAGCGGCCGCATACCGCGCTGCGCATGACGCTCGACGCGAAGCCCGACAAGAAGCAGCTCGCGATGCTCGCTACCTGCATGGAAGCCGGCTTCTGGCAGTCGATGACGCTCGGCCATGCCGAATGGCGCGAGCGCCTCGTCGATGCGCCGGCCGGCGCCGCGTTCGCCGCACGCATGATCTGGCACGCACGCAGCGCCGATGGATCGATGCGGTCGTTCATGCCGGACATCGCGAAGGGCAAGGTCGTGCTGCGCGACGTGGCCGGGCACGCGATCGACCTCGCCGACGACAGCGACATCCGGCTATGGCACCCGCTGCTGGCTGACGCGGACGAGCGGCTCGCGTGGCAACGCGCGATCGTCGGTCGCACGCTGCGGCAGCCGGTCAGGCAGGCTTTCCGCGAATACTACGTGCCGGCCGACGGTGACACGCCAGCCAGCGATTCCGCGATGTTCGAAGGCCACGTGCTGTCGAGCCGGCCGCTGGTTGGTGTTGCGCGCCGCGAAGGCTGGTCGATCCGCGCGTACGACGACGGGCTGGTCCGCGAATTCGGCGACGTGCGCGCGACCTTCTTCGTCGATGCACGTCTTTATCCGGGCTCGGAAAGCCACGGCACGTCGCGCCGGCTGCACTTCGAACGCCGGCACGACCGGCGCTGGGTGCCACTGCCGATCGGTGAGATCGATCGCG
Organism: Burkholderia sp. Ac-20384; assembly: GCF_017104605.1. Classification (NCBI taxonomy): domain Bacteria; kingdom Pseudomonadati; phylum Pseudomonadota; class Betaproteobacteria; order Burkholderiales; family Burkholderiaceae; genus Burkholderia; species Burkholderia sp. Ac-20384. The sequence continues at coordinate 62,997 of NZ_JAAGPE010000019.1, forward strand.
TCGTGTTCTCCGAAGTGGCGCGCGCGGTCGACTTGCTCGTGAGCGTCGCCGCGTTCGCGCTCGACGACGACGCAACACGCGCAGCCGCAGCCGCGCTCGCGGTCGACCCGGTGCGCCAGCGTGAGCTCGAAGCCGAACGCTGGCAGCGCCTGAACCGGTTGTCGGATATGCCGCTGGGCACGATGGCGCGCCATCGCCGGCACGTGCTGTCGCTCGTGTTCGCCGGGCCGGTGGCGCAAGGGAAGATGACGATCGACGAACGCCATGTGCGCGTCGGTGCGTGGTCGGTACATTGCGCAACCGGGCGCGTGATGCGCGACGGCGAACCGGTCGAACCCGCGATCGTGCCGCCGCCGTCACCGCTGCGCGCGGTGCCGTGGCTGCCTTACGACGAAGCGCTGCTGCAGCGGATCGTCGATGTGGTCGCGGGGTTGCTCGACTGAGCGGCCGCCGTCAGATCGAACCGAACAGCGCGCGCGGCCGATCCTTCAACGTTCCGGCGAGAATCCGCAGCCCGTTGACGAGTTCGTCGCGCGTGGCCGGGCACGCGAGGTTGATGCGCACGCCGTGCTCGATTTCCGCGCGATCGACCGCGAACGTCGACGACGGCATCACGATCACGCCACGCGCCTTCGCATTCGCGGCGAAGTCGTCGGCCCGCCACGGCGGCGGCAGGCGCAGCCACACGAACATGCACGCCGGGTCGGATTTCAGCTGCCCGGCCGGCAGCAGTTCCCGCGCAAGATCGACGCGCGCACGGATCTCCGCGAGTTGCGCGGCCATGATCCGCTCGGCGGTGCCGTCCTCGATCCACACCGTCGCGATCAGCATCGACGTGGGGGCCGGCATCCACGCAGTCGTGCGCACCGCCTCCGCGCACAGGGCGACGCTGTCGCGCGGACAGCTCAGATAGCCGAGGCGCAGCCCCGGCGCGAGGATCTTCGACGTTGCGCCGATATGGAACGTCAGCTCGGGGCACAGCCCCGCGATCGCCGGCAGCCGGTCGCGCACGAGCGGGCCGTATACGTCGTCCTCGATGATCGTCACGTGATGACGCCGCGCGATGTCGACGAGCGCCATCCGGCGGGCCAGGCTCATCGTCGTCACGGTCGGGTTCTGCAGGTTCGGCACGACGAAGATCGCCTTGACCGGCATGCGCTGGCAGATCCGCTCGATCTCGTCGGGCAGCAGGCCGTCGTCGTCGGCCGGCGCGCTGACGATCTCGAACTGGAACACCGGCGCGAGCGCCTTGAGCCCGTAATACGTGAGGCGATCGGCAACGATCACGCCGTCGGTGCCGATCAGGCTGTTCAGCACCGCGTACAGCCCGTGCTGCGCGCCGCTCGTGACGACCACCTGGTCGCGCGACGGCGTGAAGCCCGGCGCGGCGAGCCACTGAGCGCCGGCGGCACGCGCCCAGTCGGGGCCCTGCGGCGGCTGGTATTCCTGCAGCGCGGCGAAACGCGGATCGTTCGGCAGCGTGCCGAACGTCTGCGCGAGACTCGCGAGAAATTCGCCGGTCGCCGGACGGTTCACGGTCAGGTCGATCACGCCGTTGCCCGCCGCGAGCGACGCGCGGGCCGGCTCGATGCTCGGCATCGCGCCACCGGTGACGAGCGAGCCGCGGCGTTTGCTGCCGATCACGAGGCCGCGCAGCTGCAATTCCTTGTACGCGCGGGACACGGTCGACACGTTGATGCCGAGCTCGGTCGCGAGCTGGCGCTGCGGCGGCAGACGGCTGCCCGGCGGATACGTGCCGTTGCGGATTTCCTCCTCGATCGAGCTCGATACCTCGACATAAGTCGGCCGCTTCGCCTGCGCCGGCAGGCCGCTATCTCGCTCGCCGGAAAGTTTGTCTGATGCCATTTGTCGCCTGTGACCACACAAAAAGCGTTTGTCTGCCATTTTGACCTGCCCAGCGATTGTATCCGACATCCCCTCCCCGTCAAACGTCAGCTGAAATGTCTGTTGAATCAGTCAGTTGGAATCGGGTAAACACTGGCGCCACACAATCTCATTTTGATTGCACACAAAAAATTACTGTGTGATTCTTTATCTCAACTTTGTGTGAATCATGTGGACCGGAGGGGACGCGTCATGGCGAATGTCGCCATCGTGGGTGCAGGCTTCATCGGGCTCGGCGCGGCGGCATGGCTGCAGCGCGACGGGCATCGCGTGACGCTGTTCGATCCGGCCGGCGTCGGCCAGGGCGCGTCGTTCGGTAACGCCGCGACGTTCGCGCCGTATGGCTGCGTGCCAGTGAACGGCCCGTCGGTGTTCCACAACCTGCCCCATTTCCTGTTCGCCGCCGACAGCCCGCTGCGCATCCGCTGGCCGTACCTGCTGCACGGTGCGCCGTGGCTCGCGCGGTTCCTGCTCGCGTCGACACCCGCGCGCCACGCACGCAGCGCAACCGCGCTGGCCGCGCTGCTGGCACGCGCCGCCGACGGCTATGCGCCGCTGCTGGGCGCCTCGCGGCTCGCGGCGTTCGTACGGCCGCGCGAATGCCTGTACCTGTATGCGCGGCAGGCGTCATTCGACGCCGCGCAGCCGTCGCTCGCGCTGCGGCGTCGGCTCGGCGTGCCGTTCGCGACACTCGACGCAAGCGCAATCCGCCGGCTCGAGCCCGCGCTCGCGCCGATCTTCGCGCGCGGCGTGCTGTTCGTCGGCAGCTGGCATTTCTCCGATCCGTGCGGCTTTCTCGGCGAACTGTTCGCGCACCTCGCCGCCGGCGGTGCGACGCTCGACCGCACGCGCGTCGAGCGGATCGAGCCCGCCGGCGACAGCGTGAACGTGCATGCGGGCGGCACGGCGCACGCGTTCGATCACGTCGTGATTGCCGCCGGCGCCCGCTCGCGCGCCTTCGCGGCCGCGTGCGGCGACACGGTGCCGCTCGATACCGAGCGCGGCTATCACGTGCAGTTCGGCGCGCATGAGCCGATCGTCACGCGGCCGGTCGGCTGGGCCGAGCGCGGTTTCTACATGACGCCGCTCGACGAGGGGCTGCGCGCGGCCGGCACCGTCGAACTCGGCGGCTTCGATGCGCCGATGAATCCGTCGCTCGTCGCGCTGCTCACGCGTTCCGCACGCGAAGCCGTGCCGTCGCTCGGCACCCCGACGCGCAGCTGGCTCGGCTTCCGGCCGACGCTTCCGGACGGCGTGCCCGTGATCGGCCGCACGCGCCGCAGCGCGCGCGTGATCCATGCATTCGGTCATCAGCATCTCGGCGTGACGCTCGCCGGCATCACCGGGCAAATCGTCGCCGATCTCGTCGCCCAGCGCGCACCGCCGCTGGACCTCACGCCGTACCGGGCCGCGCGATTCTGACGCGCGCCGCAACTTCCACCCCTGCAAGGAGGCATCATGAATCGTCGTAACTGGCTGGTATGGCTGGCCGTCTGCTCGATCGGCACGGTCGCGGCATCCGCTCAGGCCGCGGACCCGGAGACCATCAAGATCGGCTTCGCCGGCCCGCTGACGGGGCCGGTCGCGCGCGTCGGCAAGGATCTGCAATACGGTGCGCAACTCGCGCTCGACGAAGAGAACGCGAAACACCCGACCGTGGGCGGCAAGCCCGTGCGCTTCGTGCGCTTCGTGCTCGACGTGCAGGACGACCAGGCCGATCCGCGCATCGCGATCCAGGTCGCGCAGAAGCTCGTCGACGACGGCGTGGTCGGCGTGGTCGGCCACTACAACTCGGGTTGCAGCATTCCGGCGTCGGCCGTCTACAAGCAGGCGAACGTCGCGATGATCACGCCCGGCTCGACCAATCCGCAGCTGACGATGCAGGGCTTCAAGAACGTGTTCCGCACGATGGGGCACGACGGCGTCGGCGGCGTGGTGGCCGGCCGCTTCGCGGTCGAGCAGCTGAAGGCGAAGCGGATCGGCATCATCGACGACCGCACCGCCTTCGGGCAGGGGCTCGCGGACGCGTTCGAGAAAGGCGTGAAGGACGCGCACGGCAGCGTCGTCGGGCGCGAATACACGAATGACAAGGCTGTCGATTTTCGCGGCATCCTGACCACGATGAAGAGCAACAACATCGACCTGCTGTTCTTCGGCGGGCTCGACGAACAGGGTGCGATGCTCGTCAAGCAGATGCGCTCGCTCGGCATCCGCGCGCAGCTGTTCGGCGCCGGCGCATTGAAAAGCAACGCATTCCTGAAGATCGCCGGCAGCTCGGGCGAAGGCACGCAGGATCTCGAACCGGGGCCGGCGCTCGACAAGCTGCCGTCGGCCGTCGCGTTCGCGCAGCGCTACAAGGCGCGCTTCAACCAGGACGTCGAGCTGTATGCGCCGTTCGCGTACGACGCGGCGCTCGCGATGATCGCGGCGGTCCACAAGGCCGATTCGACCGATCGCGGCAAGATCGTCGCGAGCCTGCCCGGCGTATCGGTCACCGGCGTGACCGGGAAGATCTCGTTCGACGAGCGCGGCGACCTGATCAAGCCGCCGTACACGCTGTTCCGCGTCGAACAGGGGCAGTGGCACAGCATCCGCACGGTCGGCGGCGCGTCGAACTGATCGACGCCGAGCAGCCGGCAGCAGGCGGCGTCACCGCGCCGCCTGCTGCCGCTGCACCTCCTGCGCTTTCATCTGCATATAGGCGCCGCGCTCGACCTCGTGCAGTTGCTGCGGATACTGCTCGGTCGCGTCGAACCAGCGCGTGAGGCGCTGGTCGAGCGGCTTGTCGAGCGTCGCGAGATACGTGTCGATCGCGAGGTAGTAGCGCATCGTGTTGCGCTCCAGCAGCCCGCGCACGCCGCCGATGTACTGCGGCTGCGCGGCCGATCCGCCGCTGACGGTCGTGAAGCCGACCTTGTCGCTGCCGACGGTCGCGAGGTAGGTCTTCATCGCCATGCGGCCGACCGTGCCGAAGCCATACGAATACGTGAGATGCAGGAACGTGCGCGACGCGCCGACCGGCACGGCCTCCAGCGCGATCCGGTAATCCTTCGTGCCCATCGGGCCGCTGTCGGCGGTCAGGTCGACCTGGAAATAGTCGGGCGTCGCGGCCGCCACGCGATAGCGGAACTGCACGCGGTAGGTGTCCGACAGCTTCTGCTGGATCTTGCGGCCGAGGTTCACGTCGAGCACCGGGCCGTTGCCGCCGGTCGACGCGTGGCAATACTTCGTGTTCAGGTGCAGGATCAGCACCGCGCACCAGTTCGCGGGGCCCTGCGCCGGATCGTCGAGCTGGCTGCTCACGACCGTGTACGGATAGTCGACCACCGCGTAGATATCGCCCTTCAGCGACGACGACGCCTCCGCCGATTCGAGAACCAGCGGCCGGTGAAACGCGTTGTCCTTCAGTTGCGCGCCGAGGCTGCGGTAACGCTCGAGCAGCGTCGCCGCATCGTCCGCGCCGAACGACAGCGCGCTCCAGCCCACGCACAGGGCCGCGACGAGCGCGTGCCGGGCGCGGCGAGCAAGCCACGTGCCGCGCGGATGTCCGGATGTGTTCATTTCTTGTGCTCCCACCGGGTGCGCGATGGTCGCGCACATGTGTCACAGAATACGCCTGGCCGCAGCGCAACATGGCACGCGAAAACCCGCTATCGGCTCCGCTTCACCGGCACCGGCAACTGCGCGGCGGTGATCCGGATCAGCGCCGACAGCCATTCGCGATCGTCCCAGCGCTCGCCGGAGATCACGAGATGCGGCTTCGCACCGGGATACGGCGAACCTTCTTCACACGTGCCGAGAAACGCGCGGCCTTCGGGCGTCGGCTTGACGAACAGCCGATCGTCGCAGACGAGCGCGACCATCTTGCCGTCGCAATAGATGCCGTACTCGCCGAACATCTTGCGCGCCGATACGGTGCCGGCTGCCGCCATTTGTTCGACGATGAAATCCACTGTGCTTTGGCTCGATGCCATTCACTGCTCCTTGCAAAAAGTTTATGACCGCCGTGGGTAGCGGACCGTTCCGCCTGATTGGCCGATACGCTGCGATGCGTCATCCGTTCGTCAGCGGAACGCGCATTCAGGCATGGGCGGGCCTGACGGGCCCACTACCGCCTGACAGTTTCATTACGCCACCCTGCTGTGCGAGACGATCGCGATCGAAGCGGCGACAACATGACCACGCCCGCCTACGAACGCAACGCCGACGGCGCGACACCCAGCCAGCGCTGGAAACTGCGCCGCATGTTCTCCGTATCGCCGAACCCGCACTCGTTCGCCACGCGCTGCAGCGACGCCGCCCCGCTTTCCAGCGCGGCGCGAGCGGCTTCCACGCGCAGCTTCTCGACCGCCTTGGCCGGCGTGAGGCCGGTTTCCGTCTGGAACGCCCGCGCGAATTGTCGCGGGCTCATGCACGCCTGCTCGGCCAGGTCGCTCACGCGCAAGCGCGCGCCGAGATTGCGGCGGATGTAGTCGAGCAGCGGCTTGAAGCGCCCTTGCGCGCTGTCGAGCTCGATCAGCGCCGAGAACTGCGATTGCCCGCCGGGGCGCCGGTAGTACACGACCAGCCGTTTCGCAACGGCACGCGCGAGCCGCTCGCCACGATCCTCGCCGATCAGCGCGAGCGTCAGGTCGATGCCGGCCGTGATGCCGGCGCTCGTCCAGAACGGCCCGTCATTCACGTAGATGCGATCGAGCGCCAGCCGCACCTGCGGAAACGCCTGCGCGAAGCGCTCGCCGCAGCCCCAGTGCGTGGTCGCGAGCCGGCCGTCCAGCACACCGGCCGCGGCCAGCAGCAGACTGCCCGAACAGACGCTCGCCACGCGGATGCCGCGCGCCGCGCAGCGACGGACGAACGCGCACGTCGCATCGTCGACCATCGCGGCATCGACGCCATCGCCGCCCGCGACCAGCAACGTATCGACGTCCGCCGCCTCCGGCAGCGGCTCGGCATGCCAGCTCACGCCCGACGAACTGCGGACCAGCCCCGGCTGCGCCGCGACGACACGAACCGTGTAATGCGGCGTGCGCGCGTAGTCGGCCATCTCGAACGCGGAAACGGGCCCGGCCGCATCGAGCAACTGGAAGCCGGGATACACGAGCATGGCGACGCGATGGGTCATGGCAGAAAGTGCGGGAGAAATGACATTGCGACGGACGGTGCGCGGCCCGATGCTACAGACCGTTCATGTCTTCGGGAGATCGTGATGGCCACCACACCGTTCATCGTCGTATTCGCATTGTTCGATCATGTCACGCAGCTCGATTTCACCGGGCCGGACGAAGTGTTCTGGCGACTGCCGGGTGCCCGGATTCACCGGGCCTCGGTGCGCGGCGGATCGATTCGCGCGGACAGCGGCCTGATCCTTGCGGAGGTCGAGCGGCTCGCCGACATCGCGCACGCCGATCTCGTCTGCGTGCCGGGCGGGCTCGGCGTGATCGACGCGATCGCCGACGATGCGTTCGTCCGCGAAGTGCGCCGGCTCGCGCTGGGCGCCCGCTATGTTACCTCCGTGTGCAGCGGGTCGCTGGTGCTCGGCGCGGCCGGGTTGCTGCAAGGCCGGCGAGCCGCCTGCCACTGGGCGTGGCGTGACCTGCTGCCGCCGTTCGGCGCGATCGTCGATACCGGCCGTGTGGTGCGTGACGGCCCGGTCATCACGGGCGGCGGCGTCACCGCCGGTGTCGACATGGCGCTGTCGGTGATGGCCGACATCGCCGGCCCGGAATACGCGCAAGCGGTACAGCTCGGCATCGAATACGCGCCCGAGCCGCCGTTCGACTGCGGACGTCCCGAGCGGGCCGCGCCGGACATTCTCGCGTCGGTGTCCGCGCTGTTCGAGCGCGTGCGGCCCGATCGTCATGCGGTCGTGGCGCGCGCGGTGCGGAACCTCGCGCAGCCGGACGCTGGCCGACAGGCGTCATGACGACGCGCGGGCAGCCGCTGCCCGCTCCGCGCGACGCGATTACTTGTCAGCCGCAAACGCGCTCGACATCTGCCGCGCCCGCTTCACGTCGTCACCGTGCAGATAGATCGACGTCGTCGAGATCGACGCATGTCGCAGGTTGTCGCGCACGGTCGTCAACTCCGCGCCGCGCGCCAATGCATGTGTCGCATGCGTATGACGCATCCAGTGCGGGCTTGCCTGCCGCAGCTTCTGCGCGAGTGCGGGGTTGTCGGCATCGACCTGATCGGCCGTCTGCGCGAAGAAACGCTGCATCACCTTCCACAGCCGCACGCTCGTGATCGCGGCCGCGCCGTCTTCCGCGAGGCTCGGGATCAGCGGCGTATCGGGCCGCCAGCGCGACGGCGTGACCGGCAGCCGCCGTGCGACCAGGAAACGGTCAAGCCCCGTGCGCGCAAGCGGCGGCAGCGCGACACGTGCGGCCTTGCTGCCCTTGCCGATCACCTTCAGCCATGCGTCGCCATGCGCATCGGTCTCGATGTCGCCGAGCGTCGCACCGACCAGCTCGCTCGCGCGCAGCCCGGTCGCGTAGCCGAAATCGAGAATGAAGCGCAGGCGTTGCGCGGCGGCCGGCGTCCATCCCGACTGCGGCGCGGCCGCCGTTCCCTTTCTGAACTCGAGCCCGTCGGCGATCGTGCGCACGAGCAGCCACTCGCCTTCGGTGAACGCATGCGACGTGTCGAGTGCGTTCGCGCCGCGCGTGTCGCGCACCTTGACGCCCGCGAACGGATTCGCGAGCAGGTAGCGCTGCTCGATCAGCCAGCGGAACAGCGCGCCGAGCACCGACAGCGTATACGCGGCCGAACGTGCGGACAGCGCGCCCGAGAACGGCCGCCAATCCGGCGCACCGCGCGGCCGCACGGGCCCGACCCAGCGTTCGTGCGGCGTCGGGCGCCGTACGAACGCGCGATACGCGACCGCATCCTCGGTCGTCAGCGACGACAGTGCACGGCCGCGCTCGACGATCGCCCACAGGATCAACCGCTCGGCCTCCTTCCGGTACGCACGCCGCGTCGCGGCCGATTCGTGCAGCGACAGCCACGCGTGCACGGCCGCGTAGTCGTTGTCCGCATCGAGCGTGCTGGTCGCACGCGGTGCGCGGAACGTGCCGGCCGAACCGTCGACCTCGTGCGGCAGCTTCAGCTGCTCCCACGGCACGATGCTGCCGCGCGGCGTCGCCGCGATCAGCGCACGCGCCCGTTCGGTCAGCGCCGGATGCGCGGCGAAAAACGCCTCGATGTTGCGTGCGCTCGCCACGCCGAGGCCTGCGATCGCGCGCCACCACTGACGCCGGCGCGGAATCCGCACCGTCAGATCGGCGAGCGTCGCGATCCCGTGCGCACGCAGCGCGACGACCGCGCGTGCGGGCAGCCACTGGCCGACGTCGTCGC
>NZ_JAAGPE010000210.1:0-17267 GCF_017104605.1 Burkholderia sp. Ac-20384
ACGCGGGCTGGGCACGCGCGCGCGTCACCGCATGGCCGGCACGGGTGCCGCAGTGTCGCTGCGCACGGGCGTCATGTGCCGCAGCGGCAACGCGATCTGGCGCGCGCAGGCAACCACATCCGCGTAGGCGGCCTCGATCGCTTCGAGCGTCGAGTCGCCGCGCTCCTCCTTGCCGCGCGCGCAGGCGCGCGCGAGCCGGAATTCCAGCACCATCGCTTCGGACGCGATGCGGTCGCACGCGGCGCGGATCTCGGCGAACGGCCCGACGCAGCCACTGGCCTGCAGCCAGCGCGCGTAATGGCCGAACAGCTCGAAGTTCGCGCCGAGCTGCCGCACCGAGTTGAACGAGTACGCATGGAAATGCTCGAGCGGCGAATCGGCGAGCGTGCGCGCGTCGGTCTGCAACTGACGCCGGAACGCGGCGATCGGGTTGACGACCGGCAGGCGCCGCAGGTGACGTTGCAGCGCTGTGAGCGACGTTTCGCACAGTTCGCGCTCGTCGAGCGGCGCAAACCGCCGCTTCGCGCATTCGACGTACGGCGGCAGCGTCATCGGCGAACTGCCGCCGACGAGCCCGGTGTAGTCGAAATCCTCGGCCACGTAATAGCCGCTGTTGTGGAAGTAGCCGATCTGGCGCTTGGCGCGGTCGATTGCATCGATGCCGATCGTCGTCTTCGTGTGCTGCGTGCGGTAGCTGCTGCCGCGGGTATCGGGCAGGAACCACGCGTCGACCTCGACGATCATCAGGTGGCCGCGCGCAACCTGCGTCTCGACGTGCTGGTCGAGCGGTTCGTAGATCGAGTGTTCCTGCACGACGATGCCGTACAGCCGCTCCAGTTCGTCGTGCGGAAACTTGAAGAACGTGAACTGGTCGCCCTCGAAATCGAGCGCGATCGTAAACGGCAGCGCCGCGTACGGATTGAAGCCCCACCACCGGAGCACCTCGAGCCACATGTCGACGTAGCAGTTGGTCTGTTTCCAGACCATCTCCTGGCTATGCAGCGGATGCGGCCGGTAGTGGCGCGCGCGGTGGCGCACATCCTCGAACGACGCGTCTTCGCCGTCGCGGGACACGAATCTCATCGCGTGCCCCACAGCACGTCGCGGACTTCCTGCGGCCATGCGTCGATGTCGAAACCGTGATGACGGAACAGCGCGAGCGTGAGCCGCTCGAGGCCGAAGCCGACGCAACCCGTGTGCGCGACGTCGCCCGTCGCGGTGCGGATGTCCCACAGCAGCCCGAAATGGTCCATGTGGTAGTTGAAGCTCAGGCACGCGGTCTGGCGACCGTCATGCTCGATCGGGATCAGCAACTCGAACTTGAGGTTCTGCTCGCGCTGGCTGTTCGCGACGATCTTGCCGCCGCGACCGAAGAACGGATCGTTCGCGAGGTCGATCGCATTGGGCAGGCGCAGCGCCTCGATCATCCGCGTACCGCGTTCGATCCAGGTCTCGCGGAACGACACGATCTGCTCGGGCGTACCGATCCGCACGTACTCGCGCATCCGGAACAGCTGCATGCGGGTCGGGTCGAGCGACGGTTCGTGGCGGAAGCAGTACGAGAAGACGTCGACGATCCGGCCGTCGGCCGGCAGCGCGCCTGCGCGTGCGACGACAGGGTAGACCGGGTAGCACGCGGCCGGCGTCATTACGACATAGGTCGGCTTCTGGCTTTCCGTCCAGTCGTCGCCGCGATCGAGGCACTGCAATACGCGCTGGTGCTGGTGTTCGTCGCCGCAGAATGCATGCACGCTGCCCGCGAGTTGCGGAAAGCTTTTCATGTATTCGCTGCGCTCGAATTCGGTGCGGCTCATCGCCGGCGGGAAGCGCAGCACTTCGGCCTGCTGGTCGGCGCCGATGCGCGTGACGAACGCGTCGAGCGCTTCCACGACGCGCTCGAACCGTTCGCTGCGGCCGAACAGGCCCTGGATGCCGGTGGAGACCAGCAGGCCCGCGTCGATCAGTTCGTCGCGCAGCGGGTTGACGCCCGCGCGGTCGATCGGTGCATCGGCGGGAGTGGAGGCGGCGGAGGGCACGGCAAGGCGATCGTTCACGTATGTTTCTCCAGCGTCGCAGGACGCAGCGCGAGCAGCAGGTTCGAGGTGTTGATGGCAATGCGGTCGTTGCTGATCATCAGCGGCGCCGCATGCAGGTCGCGAATGTGGCGGCCGATGCTGAACGGCGTGCCCTGCTTGTAGCCGGCCATCCCGCAGATCATCATGGCCTGGTGCGCGACTTCCAGCGCGGTCGTCGACACGTAGGTCTTCAGCGTGTTGATCTCGGCGGCCCGGGCCATGCCGGCCGACCACGAGCGGGACGCCGGATTCGCATGAAGGCGCAGCACGTTGTCGACGCGGGCCTGCATCGCCTGCATCAGCGCGAGCGATTCGGCGATGCGCCGCGACGCGGGCGACGGTGCGCCGTCGGTCTGTCGTGCCTGGGCGCGGAAGAATTGATGTGCGCGGTGGAATGCGTCGCCGGCCACGCCGATCCATACCGCGGCCCACAGGATGTGCGACACCGGCACCATCGTTTCTTCGGCGATCTTCGCGAACGGCACCGGCAGGCACTGGACGGCGGCGCCTTGCGCATCGAGCTCGAAACCGTTGCTGCAGGTGCCGCGCATCCCGAGCGTGTCCCATTCGCCGCGGCGCGTGAGCGTGTAGCCGTCGCGCAGCAGCGTGACGAGCACCTGCTCGGAAGCGGGCGCGTCCGCATCGCGTCGTGCGGTCGCGAGGATGCCGTCCGCATAGTCGCCATACGAGATCGTCGGCGCGGATTTGCGCAGCCGGAACTCGCCGCCGTTGATGTCGAGCGCGCACTGGCTCGCACGCAGGTTGCCACCGACGCCGTCTTCCGACGTGGCCGATGCGAGCAGCCACTGGTGGCGCACGAGCTGCTGCAGGAACAGCTTGTGCCAGCCCTGGTCGAGCGCGTGATCGACAATGCAGGCGACCTGGATCTGGTGCATCGCGAACACCATCGCCGACGACGCGCAGGCCTGGCCGAGAATCGAGCAGGCCGACGCGATGTCTTCCAGCGACGCGCCTGCGCCGCCGAGATGGGTCGGGACCATCGCGCCGAGCAGGCGGCGCGCGCGCATCGCCTCGATCGCCTCGACGGGGCAGCGCGCGTCGCGGTCGACCGCGTCCGCGTGCTGCGCGGCGATCTGCGCGACGGCATGCGCGGCCTCGTCGAGCCGACGCGAATCGCTGTCGGCCGCGAGTTCGGGAAGCAGCGCGCTCATGCCGAATGCTCGGTGCGTTGCAGCGTGGTGATGGTGTCCGCGAGCGCGTCGATGCTGCGGAACAGGTTGCGGTTCAGCATCTCGTCGGGAATCTCGATGTTGAATTGCCTCTCGATCGCGAGCATCAGCTGGATCGTGTCGAGTGACGAAAGGCCCGCTTCGTAGAGGTCGTCCCCGTCGCCGATCGAATCGATCGCGGCTTCGAGATGGGCGACGTGCTTCAGGATGGTTCTGATTTCGTTTTTCACGTGCTGCTCCGGCGTGCGTGGTGTCGTCCGCTCGGGCAGACGCGCGATACGCGCTGACGTCCCCCCGGCAGTCCGGCATCAGTAGACCATTGGCAGACACGGCGTTCTGTTCGCCACCCTACAAACGGCTGACCCGGCACGCAGGCGGCGTGGAAGCGCCGCCCGATGCGGCATGCCGATCAGGCCCGCGACGCGGCCGGCACGCCCGAATCGGCCGACAGGATGCGCTTCATCTCGTCGCGCACGATCGCGCGGCAGCCGCACGACATTTTTTCGAGGCCATTGAGGTCGGCGAGCTCGATCGAACTCCGGTATTGCCGGATCAGGCCCAGCTTCTGGATTTCGCCAGCGGCATCGGTGACCGTTTCGCGCCGCACGCCGAGCATTTGCGCCAGCATGCTGTGCGTCACCTGGATCTCGATGCTGCGGGTCCGGTCGTACGCGAGCAGGAACCATCTGCATAACTGATGTTTGAGCACGTGATGACGGCTGCAGAACGTGATCTGCGAGACCTGCGCCATCAGCAGCCGCACGCACACGAACACGAGATGGCGGATCACCGGCGATGCGTCGAACGCCGCGGCGAACACGCGCCGGTCGAGCCGGTAGACGAAGCCGTCGCGGCATGCCACGGCGCGGCAGGGCATCCGGCCGCTGCCGCCGATCACGTCGTCGCACACCACGCTTTCGCTACCGATCTCCGCGACTTCCAGCGTCATGCCGCCGGACGACACGTACTGCAGCGAAATCGCGGTCGTGACGGGCAGGTAGACCGCGGCGAGCATTTCTCCAGGCTCGCAGAGCACTTGTCCGGATTTCAGGTGGACGAGTTGAAGGTGGGGGACCAGCGTCGCGAGCTCGTCGCGGTCGATGGCCGCGAGAAAGCGGTTCGCATCGAAGCTGTGGGAAAGCTCGATCATGCCGTTCGCGTACGCAACGGCTTCAGGGGCCTGGTGAGTCACGGCGCATCCTCGTAGGGTGGCGGTCACGCGTCGTCGCGGCGATACCCCGAAAATGGGGAATTCGCACGATCGTGCGGACTTGTGTTCGTCAAAAATGGAGTGACGATACTGGCAAAAAGGCTAGCACGCCATTGAAATTGATCAATTGCACATTGCGTCATTTCACAAAGTTTGACGATTTTGGCCGGGTGCAAACGTTATCCGGATTTAATGATTCATTCCAGCGGAATTAATCATCCGGAAGCCGAATGCGACTTCTCGCATTCATTTCGTGTCGTCCGGGAATCAATCGGGCAAGGGCGCGCATCACTTTGGCAAAGTGCGTGGTGGGCATTGAACATTCTTTGACAAATAAATGGTGCGCGCAAAAATAGCGATGAATATCAACGGCTTGCGGATGAATTGTGCGGTAGGTGACAGAGCTGAAAATTAGTGTGTCGATTCAAATTTGAGACAGTTTCAAACAGCCGTGTGAGGCGTGGAGTCGTGGCGGAATGCTGTCCGGCACATCATGGAAACAATTGAAAATCTACTGTAAGTATATGAGCGGCAAGCCTCGCAGTACCGGTGTGGCTGCTTCGGCGCGTTGCACGCGAAATGATCAGTCAAATGGCGTGCAGTGTCCATCGTCCGGAAGAGTGTCCGGAAATGAGACGCTTTTTTTGCTTTTGAACGGGTTATTCGGGTGATCTAAATCCGGTGTGATTCATATATTAATGATGGGCATGTATTGGCACGTAAATCGCTTATTCGGGCTGGCGTGTCGAAGCGGGACGGTCGACTCGATCCGGCGGCGGTAAGCCGATGGTCGGTCGGAATCAGGGTTGTGGCCGCAACCCAAGCCAACGTCCGGGCGCGCATCGCGATAACGAATTCCGTGTACGCAGCTGCAGGCGGCGCGGACGATAAAAGGGATACAGACATGCTTCATCTTCACTCGAGCTACTCGGCGAATGCCATCCTCGATGCCCTCCCCGAGGACAGCATCCGCAACATTGCACCGCATCTCGAACTGGTCAGGATCAAGGCCGGGATGCTTGACCGGGTCGGCGAGCCGATGCGTCACGTGCACTTCCCGACTACGTCGATGATGTCGGTGCAGCACCTGATGGAGGACGGTGCGATGGTCGAGGTGGCGCAGGTCGGCCGCGAGGGGGTGGTCGGGCTGGCGACGATGGTCGGTGGCGCTGCGGCGTCGCACCGCGTCGAGGTCCGCATCGGCGGGATGGCCTATCGCGTGCCGAGCTGCGTGATACGCGCCGAATTCGAGCGCTCGCCGGAAACCTACCGGCTGCTGCTCAACTATTGCCAGGCGGCGATGGCACAGATCTCGCGCAGCGCGCTGTGCAACCGGCATCACTCGGTCAGCGAGCAGCTCAGCCGCTGGCTGCTGCTTGCACACGACCGCATCGACGGCGACGAACTGGCCGTCACGCAGCAGACGATCGCGAACATGCTCGGCGTGCGGCGCGAAGGCGTGACGGAAGCGGCGGGCAACCTGCAGGAAGCCGGGCTGATCCGGCAACGCCGCGGCCGCATCACGGTGCTCGACCGCGACGGCCTCGAACATCACGCGTGTGAATGCTACGACCTGATTCGCGCGGACTATCGCAGGCTGCTCGGCACACGCGGGACGGCAAGGCCGGCGCCGGTTCGGACCCGCATGCCGGACGCGCATCGCGGGTTCCCGGCACATGGTGCGTGACGATGCAGTCGAGGTCCGGTGGAGCGAATGCGTTGCGGCGTTCTGTGATCGCAGTTACCGACGTCGTGCTCGTGCTGGCAGGCGCGCTCGCGGCGCAGGTGGCGTCGGGCCTCGCGTGGCGCGAGCTGTCCGACGCGCAGCGCGGCGCGATCGCGCTGCTGTGCGTGCTGACCGTGGCCTTGCTGCCGCGCTACCTGCGCACCGTGCGTGGCAGCGTCGCGCCGCAAGGCGGCACGCACGTGCTGACGCAAACGGTGGTGGCGCTCGTCTGCGCAAGCGTGCTGACGGTGGCCGCCGCGATGTGGATCATGAACCGCGGCGGCACGGTCACGACACGCTGGATCGTGCGCACGGTGCTGGCCGGCGACGCCGCGTTGCTGCTCGGCCGTGCCGCGCTGCTGGCGCTCGCGCTGACGCGTGACGATCCTCGTGCGCGGCAGCGCCGCGTCGCGGTGGTCGGTGCCACGGCGTACGGACGTGTCGCGGTCGAGCGGATGCAGCTTGCGCCGCAGGGGCCTTTCGTGGCGGCGTGCGTATTCGATGACGACGCACCGGCTGCCACCGGCGGGATCGGCGGCGTGCCGGTGATCGACGACTGGGAAGCGTTGCGCGACCTGATTCGCGGCGGCGAGATCGACGAGGTCTGGCTCACGCTGCCGATGTCGCACGAGTGGCGGATCCAGCGCATCGTCCGCGAGTTGCGCGACGAGTTCGTGGAACTGCGGCTGCTGCCCGACGTGCGGCAGATGGCCGTGGTCGATCGCTCGGCGACCGACGTGCTCGGCATGCCGGCCATCAACCTCGCGACCACGCCGCGCTCGGCGCCGGAGCTGTGGGCGAAGTTCGCGTTCGACCGGTTGTTCGCGTTCGGCGTGCTGATTCCGTTGCTGCCGCTGCTGTCGATGCTGGCGATCGCGGTCAAGCTGTCGTCGCCGGGGCCCGTGCTGTTCAGGCAGCGCCGCAAGGGCGTCGACGGCCGCGAGTTCGACATCCTGAAGTTCCGGACGATGCGCGTGCATCGCGACCAACCGGGTGTCGTGCGGCAGGCGTCGCGCAACGATTCGCGCATCACGCGCGTCGGCGCGTTCCTGCGGCGCACGTCGCTCGACGAGTTGCCGCAGTTCTTCAACGTGTTGTTCGGGCAGATGTCGGTCGTCGGCCCGCGCCCCCATGCGATCGAACACGACGACTTGTACCGGCAACTGATCGACTGCTACATGTACCGCTACCGCGTGCGGCCCGGCATCACCGGATGGGCACAGGTGAACGGCTATCGCGGCGAGACGCGCAAGGTCGAGGCGATGGAAGCGCGTGTGAAGTTCGATCTGTTCTACATGCAGAACTGGAGCTTCTGGTTCGACATAAAGATCATCCTGTTGACGGTCGTGCGGGGATTCATCGGGCGCAATGCGTTCTAAGGATGACGAATCATCCGGGAAGCGGCGCGTTGTGCGATCGAACGTACCGACCGGAGCGCGGATGACGGACACACTGACGGCACAGCAGCATCCCGCATGACGGGGTGTCCGGCGGCGCAAAGACGCGCCGCAGCCATCGGAATGGTCACGATCATGTCAACGTCGATTCGAGAGCGAAGCGCACCGGTATTGCAGGAAGCGCGCGCGGAGCGGGGCGCCGGCACGGCCGCGTCTGCCGCGCAGCCGTGCCGGCTCGCAATCAACGGGAAATTCACCGCGCAGCGCATGACGGGTGTTCAGCGCGTGGCATACGAACTGACGGCCGAGCTCGCACGGATCGCCAGCGCCGACGATGCCCTGTCGCTCGTCGTGCCGTCCGATCACGATCCGGCAGCCATGCCGGCCGGCGCGCGGTCGCTGACGTCCGGGCGCCGTCACGGCACGCTGTGGGAACAATGGACGCTGCCGCGCACGACGCGCGGCCGGACCTTGCTGAGCCTTTGCAACATTGGCCCGCTGGTCAAGCGCGATCAACTGCTGGTGATTCATGACGCGGCGATTTTCGATCTGCCGGACGGCTATTCGATGGCGTTTCGCCTCTGGTACCGCTTCGCGTTCTCGATCATGAAACGACGTGCGCGCCATATCGTGACGGTTTCGCATTTTTCGCGGGCGCGGCTGGCCGCGCGGCTTGGCGTGCCGCCTGCACGCCTGTCGGTCGTGCCGGGTGCGGTCGATCATATCGACCGCATCGATGCCGATCCCGGCGTGCTGTCACGCCTGAATCTCGAGACGGACCGCTACGTGTTGTTCGTCGGGTCGCTCGCGCCCGGCAAGAACCTCGTGCGCGCACTGGCTGCGGTAGCGCTGATGCGCGAGTCGCACCCGACGTTGCGCTTCGTGATCGCGGGGGGCGCCAATGCGAAGGTCTTCGGCGCACGGGCGGCGGGCCTGCGCGAAGACGACCCGTATGTCACATGGGCCGGTTACGTGACCGACGGCGAGCTGAAGGCGCTGTACGAGCATGCGGGCTGCTTCGTGTTTCCGTCGCTATACGAAGGATTCGGGCTGCCGCCGCTCGAGGCGATGCGGTGTGGCTGCCCGGTCATCGTGTCGCACGAAGGCGCGCTTCCGGAAGTCTGCGGCGGTGCAGCGCTGTTCTGCGATGCGTATTCGCCGCCGGATATCGCCGCGGCGATCGCCCGCGTCATGGACGATCCCGAACTGCGGGCACGGCTGCGCACGCTGGGCCGCGAGCAGGCGCAGCGGTATAGCTGGCAGCGCTCGGCGCGTACGTTGCTCGACATCGTCCGTGCCGATGCGTGACGCGCGATGACGCAACGTTGCGCACGGGTCGAGCGATCCCGCGGTGCTTGCGACATCCCCGTTCGACGACGTCGCGATTTCACGTCCGTCCCCAATTCCGCATACATCTGCATGCACCGAGCGCCACGCTGATTCCGGTCAACACACGCGAGTTCATTGGGTTTATCCTGCGTCGAATGCGTCCGGCACTTCGTGTCTCCGGGCGCACATCCGGACACGGTGGCAGGGGGTGACGCCTGTCCGCCGCGCACCGGCGCGACACCGCGCGCCGCAATGCTCCGCGCGGAACCCGGAACAGGAGAGACGGCCATGGCGCTCGACCAACAACAACGGCAGACGCTGAAACAGCGGCTGAACGAGAGCGAGCAGACGTTGCGTGCGGAGATTCGCACCACCGAAGACCAGCGCGCGTCGGAATCCTACGCAGACCTTGCCGGCGCGGCGCCGGACGAGGGCGACGAGGCCAATGCGGACCTGTTCGTCGACGTCGATCATGCGTTGATCGGCATGAAACTGACCGAGCTGCGCGCGATCGGCCGCGCCCAGCAGCGGATGCGCGACGGCAGCTACGGCGAGTGCATCGACTGCGACGGTTCGGTCGGCTACGAGCGCCTGCTGGCACGCCCGGCCGCCGAACGCTGCACGCATTGCCAGTCGATCTACGAGCGGCACTACGCGACCACGCCGCGCGCTTCCCTCTGACTCCGGTGTCGTCGCCATCACGGCGCTGCACGCGCGGCACGGCCGGCGTACGATGATGAACGGGCGCCCGGCGGCGTCAGCATGCGGCGCCGGGCGGGCAGACGCCGTCGCGCACGCGCACGGCGCCATCCACGTGGAAGGGAGCCACGCCGATCATGCCGATCCACAATGCCGGGTGTGCGGCCGTGTTCGCCGAGATTGCCGACATGCTCGAAATCCAGGGCGCCAATCCGTTCCGGGTGCGTGCCTATCGCAACGCCGCACGGACGATTGCCGACTATGGGCGCGATATTCCGACGATGATCGCGAACGGCGACGATCTCGGCAAGATTCCGTCGATCGGGCCCGATCTGGCTTCGAAGCTGCGCGAGATCGCCGCGACCGGCACCTGCGAATTGCAGCAAACGCTGCGTCACGCGTTGCCGGGCGCGATCGTCGAGTTGCTCGACGTGCCGGGGCTCGGCGCGAAACGCGTGAAGGCGCTGCATGACGCACTGCACGTCGATTCGCTCGAGCAGCTTCGCGCGGAAGCGAAGAGCGGGCACGTGCGCGAGCTGCCGGGCTTCGGCGCGAAAACCGAAGCGCATCTGCTCGAAGCGATCGACGACCGGCTGAAGCGCGAACCTCAACGCTTCCTGCTGCCGGATGCGGCGCACTCGCTGCTGCCGCTGCTCGAACGCCTGCGCGCGATTGCCGGCGTCGGCAAGGCCGTGCCGGCCGGCAGTTTCCGCCGCCGCCGCGAGACGGTCGGCGATCTCGACATCCTCGTCACCGCACGCGATCCGGTGGCCGTCGCCGAAGCGTTCGTCGGCTATGGCGAGGTGGCGCGCGTGCTGGCGCACGGCAAGACGAAGTCGAGCGTCGTACTCGCCAGCGGGTTGCAGGTCGACTTGCGCGTCGTCGATGCCGACGCATTCGGCGCGGCGCTCGTCTACTTCACCGGATCGAAGGCGCACAACATCGCGTTGCGCAGGATCGCGCAGGCCGGCGGGCTGAAGATCAACGAGTACGGCGTGTTTCGCGGCGACGAACGGATTGCCGGGGAGACCGAGGCGTCGATCTATGCGGCGATCGGGCTGCACGACGTACCGCCCGAATTGCGCGAGGATCGCGGCGAGATCGACGCAGCACGAGCAGGCACGCTGCCGGCGCTGGTCGAGCGCAAGCATGTCCACGGCGACCTGCATGCGCATACCGACGCGTCGGCCGGCCGCGACAGCCTGCGCGCGATGGCCGATGCGGCACGCGCTCGCGGGTTCGCGTACCTGGCCATCACCGACCGG
This sequence comes from Burkholderia sp. Ac-20384, assembly GCF_017104605.1. Taxonomy (NCBI): domain Bacteria; kingdom Pseudomonadati; phylum Pseudomonadota; class Betaproteobacteria; order Burkholderiales; family Burkholderiaceae; genus Burkholderia; species Burkholderia sp. Ac-20384. Next base: position 10,892 of record NZ_JAAGPE010000210.1, read on the forward strand.
GCACCGCACGCCGGCGGCGGCCGCAACAACGTCGACTGGCTTGCCCGGCAGCTCGACGAGATCGATCGCCTCAACGCGTCGTTCGACGATTTCGTGCTGCTCAAGGGCGTGGAGGCCGGCATTCGCGAGGATGGCAGTCTCGACGTGCCCGATGCGATGCTCGGTCGCCTCGATCTGGTGGTCGGTGCGGTACGCGACGGCTTCGAGCTGTCACGCGATGCGCAGACCGCGCGCATGCTGCGCGCGATGGATCATCCGTATTTCACGATTCTCGCGCACCCGACGGGCCGCGTGCTCGGCGAGCGCGACGCATGCGAACTCGACGTGCCGCGCGTGATCGCGCATGCCGCGGCGCGCGGCTGCTTCGTCGAACTCGATGCGCAGCCGCGGCGGCTCGACCTGCCGGACATCTGGTGCCGCGAGGCGGCGAAGGCCGGCGTGCCGGTGGCGATCGGCTCGGATGCGTGCAGTGCGGACGAACTCGACAATCTTGCGTACGGGGTCGATCAGGCGCGTCGTGGCTGGCTCACGCGGCCCGACGTGCTGAACACGCGCACGCTTGCGCAATTGAGGCCGCTGCTGGCGCGCACGATGGGCGCGGGCGGGGCGTCGAAGCGCAGCGGCGGCGCGAAGGGCGCGTGAACGCAACTGGCGGCGCGTGCCGTCAGCCGCTGGCCACACATGAATGCGGTCACGTCATGCCAGCACACCGGTCGCCGGCACGTAGGGCAGGCCGAGCGCCAGCGCGACTGCCTCGTACGTGATGTGCCCGTCGCACACGTTCAGGCCCGCACGCAGGTGCGGATCGTCGGTCATCGCCTGTTTCCAGCCCTTGTCGGCGAGCGCGAGCGCATGGGTGAGCGTCGCGTTGTTCAGCGCGAAGGTCGACGTGCGCGCGACCGCGCCGGGCATGTTCGCGACGCAGTAGTGCACGACGCCGTCGACGACGAAGGTCGGGGCCGCGTGCGTCGTCGCATGCGAGGTTTCGAAGCATCCGCCCTGGTCGATCGCGACGTCGACGACGACCGCTCCCGTGCGCATCGTCGCGATCATGTCGCGCGTGACGAGCCGCGGCGCCGATGCGCCCGGCACGAGCACGGCGCCGATCACGACGTCGGCATCGCGCACGGCTTCGTCGATCGTGTGCGCGTTCGAGCAGACGGTCGTGATCCGGTTGGCGAAGACGAGGTCGAGCTGGCGCAGCCGGTTCACGTTGGTGTCGAGCACGGTGACGCGTGCGCCGAGGCCGACCGCCATCTGCAGCGCGCCGGTGCCCACCACGCCCGCGCCGAGCACGACGACATGCGCGGCCGGCACGCCGGGCACACCGGCCATCAGCAGGCCACGCCCGCCGCGCGGGCTTTCGAGGTGGGTCGCCGCGACCTGGATCGACATGCGCCCGGCCACCTCGCTCATCGGCGCGAGCAGCGGCAGGCCGCCGCCGGGGCCGGTCACGGTTTCGTAGGCGATGCAGACGGCGCCGGACTTCACGAGCGCGGCCGCCTGGTCGGGATCGGGCGCGAGATGCAGGTACGTGTAGAGGATCTGCCCGCGTCGCAACATCGCGCATTCCGCCGGTTGCGGCTCCTTGACCTTGATGATCATGTCGGCACGCGCGAAGACTTCGTCGGCACCGTCGCAAAGCGATGCGCCCGCGGCCGTGTAGTCGTTGTCGAGCAGGCCGATCGCCGTGCCCGCGCCGCGCTGCACCAGGACACGATGGCCGTGCCGCGTCAATTCGCGCGCGCCGGCCGGCGTGAGGCCGACACGGTATTCGTGGTTCTTGATCTCTTTCGGCACACCGATCAGCATGAGTCGCCTCCATGGCCTTCGTTATCGTTGTCGTGCAGGTGCGCAAAGCGGCGAACGATGCACGTGCGGCCGATCGCGCCGGGGCGTATCGACCGCGGTACTGGAATAACAGGGTAGTAGTGCGCGGAGGGAAGTCAAGCGGCCGGCCCGCGCGCGCCTGCGGTCGCACTGCATCGCAACATGCGTCGTGGCGGGTTGCGACCGGACGTCGCAATGCAAGCGTTGCCGGGTTTCGGTATCGTCACGTGTGTCGCGGACCGGGGCCGCGCGCCGGAACCTGGCTGGCAACCCATCGAGATAACGAGACAACGAGACGAGGACATCGATCGACATGACCGGAGCGTATTTCAGCGTGCCGACGCTTTGCGCAATCGCGCTCATTCACGTCTACTGGGCGTTGGGCGGGCGGCGCGGCAAGGGAGCGGCCATTCCGGAGCAGGACGGCGAACCGCTGCTGCGGCCAACCGCCATTGGCACCTTGGCAGTCGCGGTGGCGCTGCTGGGCGGCGCGTGCGTGGTTGCCGCGCGTGCCGGGTGGATGGGGCCGAACACGTATCCCGGCACGATCTCGTTCGCGGTCGTTGCGTTCGCACTGATCTTCGCGGTGCGGGCCGTCGGCGATTTCCGTTACGTCGGCTTCTTCAAGCGGATTCGCGGGTCGCGTTTCGCACGCATGGACACGCTGTATTACTCGCCGCTTTGCGCGGCGCTGGCGCTGTCGATCGCGTCGATGTTCTGGCCGTGGTGAGCGCGCGTCTCAGCGCGCGGGCCCGTCCATCTCTTTAAGGTATTCCGCCGGCACGGTGTCGGTCAGCCATACGCCGTTTTCCGCGACGAAGAACGTGTGGCCTTGCAGATGCATGCGCTGCGCATCGACCTCGAGAATCACCGGCACGCCGTAGCGTGTGCCGACGGCCAGCGCGGTCCGGATGTCCGCCGACAGATGCACGTGATGACGGGCGCCCGGTTTCAGCCCTTGTGCCCGGATCGAATCCAGGAAGCGCGTCGCGGTGCCGTGATAGACGCGCTCGGGCGGCTGCGCGGCCGGATAGCGGCGCTGCACGACGGGCGTCGAATGCCCTTGTACCGCACGGATGCGACGGCCGTCGTCGGAGAGGGCGAAGCGCTGCTTGTCGTTGGTCGCGCAGACGGTTTCCAGCGTTGCGCGATCGAGATGGAGCCCCTGGCGGGCGATACCCACGATCAGTTCGTCGATGTCGGCCCAGCCTTCCGGGTCGAGTTGCAGCCCGATCGTCTGCGGCGCGTGGCGCAGCAGGTAGCTGAGCGTGCGGCTGATGCGGGTCGCGTCGGGCGCCGGCAGTTCATTCTTCTTTGTATTCATGAGTCGCGGAGGCTACCAGACCGCCACGCAGCGCACCCTCGGGTGCGCTGCGTGGCTGGAAAGCGACAGCCTTCGGTGCAGCTCGCCACACAACAATCGTCTACCTGACGCCCGCATCAGCCGGTAATCACACGATCCTTGTGCGTTCCGGCTGCCGGATTTTTCAATTGTTGCAATTTTCGATGCATTGAATTGCATTGGAGTAACTCTTGATGGAACCGGTTCCAGATATAATTCGCGGCACTTGTCGCCTGACCCGAAAGAGGGTCGTGCACGTCGCGCTTGCTGTCGGCAAACGCGGCGTCTAAGTTGAATGAGGGTCATGAGCGATGAGGGGCAGATGCAGGCAGATGCCGGTATTTGTCAGACGATAAGGCTCGCGAAGAAGCCGATCCGTGCAGCGCAGCCTGAATTGGCGCGATGTGCGGCTGCATGAAGGCGCTGCCGCGCATTGCACGGACGGCGCCTGCATCGTGGTTGTTCGCAACAGACGAAAGAACAGGACGGCCAGCCGCGTGCGGCATGGCTGCCATGCCGGACATGCCGCATGCGGAGTGCGCGCGTCCGGGCCCCGATCCCCAACGATCAACATCCGACCATGTCCACGTCACCTGACAAACCCAATTCGCGCCGCCGTTTCCTGCGCACGTCGGTCGCGCTCGTGCCGATCGCGTCGGTCGCCGGCTGCGACCTGCGCTCGTCGTCGCCGTCCGCGACGACCGGCAACGCGCCCGGTGCATCGGCCAACGCCGAACGCACCCCGTACAAGCCGACCTTTTTCGATGCGAAGGAATGGGCGTTCGTCCAGGCCGCCGTCGACCGGCTGATTCCGGCCGACGCGGAAGGCCCCGGCGCGCTCGAATCGGGCGTGCCCGAATTCATCGACCGCCAGATGGAGACGCCGTATGCGCACGGCGCCACCTGGTACATGCAGGGGCCGTTCCAGCAGGGCGTGCCCGAGCTCGGCTATCAACTGAAGCTGGTGCCGCGCGACATCTACCGGCTCGGCATCGCGGCGGTCAACCGTTATTGCGAGAAGACCCACGGCAAGGCGTTCGCAGAGCTCGACGCGCCGACGCGCGACACCGTGCTCGGCGCGCTGGAGAAGGGCGGTGCGCAGATCGACGACGTGCCGCCCGGCGTGTTCTTCGGCCAGTTGCTGCAGAACACGCGCGAAGGCTACTTCTGCGACCCGGTGCATGGCGGCAATCACGACATGGCCGCGTGGAAAATGATCGGCTTTCCCGGCGCGCGCGCGGACTTCATGGATTTCGTCAACCAGAGCGGCAAGCCCTATCCGTATGGCCCCGTCTCGATCAACGGGGAGCGCAGCTGATGGCCGCAGAGAAAAAACCGCATGTCGATGCGGTGATCGTCGGCTTCGGCTGGACCGGCGCGATTCTCGCGAAGGAACTGACCGAAGCGGGCCTGAACGTCGTTGCGCTCGAGCGCGGCGAGTATCGCGACACCTATCCGGACGGCGCGTATCCGAACACGATCGACGAGCTGACCTACAACATCCGCAAGAAGCTGTTCCTCGACCTGTCGAAGACGACCGTGTCGATCCGCCACGGCCTGCAGGACACCGCGCTGCCGTACCGGCAGCTCGCCGCGTTCCTCCCGGGCGAAGGCGTGGGCGGTGCGGGGCTGCACTGGTCGGGCGTCCATTTCCGGATCACGCCGGAAGAGCTGCGCCTGCGCAGCCACTATGAAGAGCGCTACGGCAAGAAGTTCATCCCCGAAGGGATGACGATCCAGGACACGGGCGTGACCTACGAGGAGCTCGAGCCGCATTTCGACTTCGCCGAGAAGGTGTTCGGCACGTCGGGGCAGGCGTACAAGGTCGGCGGCAAGGTGGTCGGCGACGGTAACGTGTTCGAAGCGAACCGCAGCGACAACTTCCCGCTGCCCGCGCAGCTCAACACCTATTCGGCGCAGCGCTTCTCCGATGCGGCGAAGTCGCTCGGCCTGCATCCGTACCGGCTGCCGTCGGCGAACACGTCGGGCCCGTACACGAACCCGTACGGCGTGCAGATGGGTCCGTGCAACTTCTGCGGCTACTGCAGCGGCTACGCGTGCTACATGTACTCGAAGGCGTCGCCGAACCTGAACATCCTGCCCGCGCTGAAGCAGGCGCCGAACTTCGAGCTGCGCTCGAAGTGCCACGTGCTGCGCGTCGACCTCGACGATACGAAAAAGCGCGCGACGGGCGTGACCTACGTCGACCCGGCCGGGCGTGAAGTGCACCAGCCGGCCGATCTCGTGATCGTGGCCGCGTTCCAGTACCACAACGTGCACCTGCTGCTGCTGTCGGGCATCGGCAAGCCGTACGACCCGATCTCGGGCGAAGGCGTCGTGGGCCGCAATTTCGCGTACCAGAACCTGTCGACGATCAAGGCGTTTTTCGACAAGGATACCTACACGAATCCGTTCATCGGCGCGGGCGGCAACGGCGTCGCAGTGGACGATTTCAACGCGGACAACTTCGACCATGGCCCGCTCGGCTTCGTCGGCGGCTCGCCGCTGTGGGTGAACCAGGCCGGCGTGAAGCCGATCAGCGGCATCGCGACGCCGCCCGGCACGCCGCAGTGGGGCTCCGCGTGGAAGAAGGCGGTCAAGGACAACTACGCGCACACGATCTCGATGGATGCGCACGGCACCAACATGTCGTACCGCGACGTGTATCTCGACCTCGATCCGACCTATCGCGACTCGTACGGCCAGCCGCTGTTGCGGATGACCTTCGACTGGAAGGACAACGACATCAAGATGGCGCAGTACGTGACCGGGCAGATGAAGAAGATCGCGGAGGCGATGGGGCCGAAGGCGATCGGCGTATCGACGCGCGAATTCGGCAAGCACTTCGATTCGCGCGCGTACCAGACGACTCACCTCGTCGGCGGCGCGATCATGGGCACCGACCCGAAGACGAGCGTGCTGAACCGCTACCTGCAGTGCTGGGACGTGCACAACGTGTTCGTGATGGGCGCATCGGCGCTGCCGCAGGGCATCGGCTACAACCCGACCGGGATCATCGCGGCGCTGGCTTATTGGTCGGCACGTGCGATCCGCGAGCAATACCTGAAAAATCCCGCCCCGCTGGTGACCGTATGAAGAGGACGATGAACCACAACGTCGCGCGCCGGATGTCGCGCGCGCTGGCGGCCGGGGCGGCGCGCCGCGGCATCTACTGGCGCCCCACTGCGCACATACGCCGCCCGC
>NZ_JAAGPE010000211.1:0-17063 GCF_017104605.1 Burkholderia sp. Ac-20384
AGATCAACGAGGCGTTCGCGGCGCAGGCGCTGGCGGTGCACAAGCAGATGGGCTGGGACACGTCGAAGGTGAACGTGAACGGCGGGGCGATCGCGATCGGCCACCCGATCGGCGCGTCGGGCTGCCGAATCCTGGTGACGCTGCTGCACGAGATGGCCAAGCGCGATGCGAAGCGCGGGCTGGCGTCGCTGTGCATCGGCGGCGGGATGGGCGTCGCACTCGCGGTCGAGCGTCCGTAAGCGGCCGTTCGTAACGGGCCGTTCGTAAGCGGCCGTTCGCGACCAGCGAACCGAATCCGTGTGCCGGCCGATTGCGGCTTCGGCCGGCGTCACGTGAAGTCAGAGGGGGCCTCCGGCAGCTCTCGAAACCAAAAAATGGAGTGAGATTTATGTCTCAGCGAATTGCGTACGTAACGGGCGGGATGGGCGGCATCGGTACCAGCATCTGCCAGCGCCTGTTGAAAGACGGCTTCAAGGTGGTCGCAGGTTGCGGCCCGAACTCGCCGCGCCGGGTGAAATGGCTCGAGGACCAGAAGGCGCTCGGGTACGATTTCATCGCGTCGGAAGGCAACGTCGGCGACTGGGACTCGACCAAGGAAGCGTTCGACAAGGTCAAGGCTGAAGTCGGCGAGATCGACGTGCTGGTCAACAATGCGGGCATCACGCGCGACGTCGTGTTCCGCAAGATGACGCACGAAGACTGGACCGCCGTGATCGACACCAACCTGACGAGCCTGTTCAACGTGACGAAGCAGGTGATCGACGGCATGGTCGAACGCGGCTGGGGCCGGATCGTCAACATCTCGTCGGTGAACGGTCAGAAGGGGCAGTTCGGCCAGACCAACTACTCGACCGCGAAGGCCGGTATCCACGGCTTCACGATGTCGCTCGCACAGGAAGTCGCGACGAAGGGCGTGACGGTCAATACCGTGTCGCCGGGCTACATCGGTACCGACATGGTGAAGGCGATTCGCCCGGACGTGCTCGAGAAGATCGTCGCGACGATCCCGGTGCGCCGTCTTGGCGGGCCGGAGGAAATCGGTTCGATCGTCGCGTGGCTCGCGTCGAACGATTCCGGTTTCGCGACGGGCGCCGACTTCTCGCTGAACGGCGGCCTGCACATGGGCTGAGCGTCCGCGCTGCGCGGGCCGGGTGGCCGCGCAGCCGGGCGTTTTCCGAAGGCCCCCGCCTCCCGGATTCGGGCGGCGGGGATTCGTCACTTCCGCTACGCTGCACTCAAAGGCGTTACATGACTACTACAAAGAAGACGGCCGAACGGCTCATCAAGAAGTACCCGAACCGTCGGCTCTACGATACCGAGACAAGCACGTACATTACGCTGACCGACGTGAAGCAGCTCGTGCTGGAGCAGGAGGACTTCAAGGTCGTCGATGCGAAATCCAGCGAAGACCTGACGCGCAGCATCCTCCTGCAGATCATCCTCGAAGAGGAAAGCGGCGGCGTGCCGATGTTCTCGTCGTCGATGCTGTCGCAGATCATCCGTTTCTACGGGCATGCGATGCAGGGCATGATGGGCACGTACCTGGAAAAGAACATCCAGGCGTTCATCGACATCCAGAACAAGCTCGCGGATCAGTCGAAGAACCTGTACGAAGGCAATGCGATGAATCCGGAAGTCTGGTCGCAGTTCATGAACATGCAGGCGCCGATGATGCAAGGGATGATGACCAGCTACATCGAGCAGTCGAAGAACATGTTCGTGCAGATGCAGGAGCAGATGCAGAACCAGGCGAAGTCGATGTTCAGCACGTTCCCGTTCAAGCAGCCGGGCGCGTCGGAGCCGGAAAAGAAGTAACGGTTTCGCGGCGGGCCGACCGCGGCGGGCAACTCGTCGGGTGTCGGTGCCGCGAAGCAACGCGGTGCGGGTCGGCCGATCGAGCATTCGGGCGCGACGAGGTGCGACCGCCGCCTGCCGGACCCGCTCGCCGACGGTCGTTCATGACCGTCGGCACCGAATGCGCGTGCCGGGTTCGGGCGTGCATGATCGTCGTCCAGGCGATCGAGATCCAGTCACCAGTACAGAAAGACCGGGGCGTGCTGCGCCCGATGGTGCGCGTTTGTGCAGGCACGCGTACCATGAGCGGCGCTGCGCGATGTGGCGTGGAAGCTGCCATCGGCGAAATGCGATACCGGCGCCCGGGCACGACAGGCCGCAATCGGCGATGCTGCATCGAGGCAGTGCGACCAAGAAAAAACCGACTGAGAGAAAGCATGCGTGGGATTCGAATGGCATCGGCCGGGCGGCTGGCTGGTTTTGCTTCGATGTTCATGATGGGCGTTGGCGTGGCGGTGCCTGCCTTTGCGATCGATTGCGCGAAAGCCGTGCAGCCGATCGAGAAGCGCATCTGCGCGAGCCCGGTGCTGCGTGCAGCCGACACGCGGATGAATTCGGCGTACACGGGCGCGCTGAAGGCCGCGCCGGACACGGCTATCCGCGACATGCTGGTGCGCAGCCAGCGCCGCTGGATCGACGCGCGCAACAACCGTCTCGACGCTGATTACGAAGGCCGTCCGCTCGCCGTCGACGAAGTGCGCAAGGCAATCGATCGGCGGACCGCCGTGCTGACCGATCAATCTAACAAGGGGTTGATCGCGCGTGCACAGGCCGAGCGCCAATGGCTCGCGAAATACACGGGCGGCCCGCTCACCGGTTTCGATGCAAACTGCGACTTCATTCCCGATGACGCGACCGGCGCGCACGTTTCCTATGCATGTTTCGGCGCGGTCCATGTGCAGCATCGCGCGCGGGTCTGCAGCCAGAGCGAGGACTGGGCGACCGGTGCGGTTTATCAGTACCGGTCGGTGAGCACGGCTGATGGCGGGAAGGTGCGACCCGTGGCGTTCTGCGAGGCGCAGGCGCATGGGAGTGCGTGCGACAACGGTGGAGCGCAATCGGCGTGGATGCGTGCCGGGGCGTCTGGTGCCGATAACCGTGCGTCAGCTCCGGTTGCCGGGTTGCCGCAGCTCGATGCGGAAATGTGGCCGATCGGCGATGGCGACGATGCTCTGTGGTTCGATCGGTGCCTGAAGGCATCGGTGTTTCCGGACATGCGGTGAAGTACCGTGTCCAGCGTTTCATCAAGGCCCGCCTCGGCGGGCTTTTTGTTTCGTCGGCACACCTCAAGTGTCTTGGATGTCGATCGATTGATCGTGTCGATGCCGGACGCGAGAGGGCGAGCCGATTCGCGGTAATGAGCGGCGGGCAACCGCACAGCGACGAAGCGGGACGGGCGGTATAGTCGGAACCCCGCAACGCTCGAATGTCACTCATGGGAAACAACTCGCTGCGCGTCGTCGTGATCGGCGGTGGCATCGTCGGTGCATCCACCGCATGGCATCTTGCGCGCTCGGGCGCACAGGTCACGCTGCTGGAACAGCAGGCAACGGCCGCAGGCGGTGCGACTCACTGGTCGTTCGGCTGGGTGGGTACCGGCAGTGCGCTTCCTTCTGAAAACCCGTCCGGGTTCTCTCGCACGCTCGACGCGCTCCCGGAGTTCGCGAGGCTCGAGCATGAGCTGGGCTCGTTGCCGGTGACGACGCGCGGAGCACTTGTCTGGCTGGACTCGGATGCGCAGACCGCTGCCCTGATCGACGAGCAGCGTGCGGCGGGCGTGCAAATGGAAGCGTTGGGGCGTCGAGATGTGGCCCGGATGGAGCCGCGTCTTGCCCGGCTTCCCGAGTTGATCGCGTGGGCACCGGACGACTTCGTGGTCGAGCCGATCGACCTGACGCATCAGTTGCTGGCCGGTGCACAAGCGGCCGGCGCGGAGATCCGGTGCGGTTGCGCGGTCGAAGCGGTCGAAACGCGCAATGGGCACGCTGTCGGCGTCCATACCGCGCACGGGCATGTGCCGGCGGATGTCGTCGTCCTGGCGAACGCTGCGTCTGCGGTTGCCATCGCCGCGGGCCTGGGTGTGTCGTTGCCTGTTCGCGAGAAGCCGGCCGTGTTGATGCGGTTCGCTGCCGAGCCGGGTCTCATCAGCCATTTGCTCTATGGGCGGGATCTCGAAGTGCGGATCGGCCCGTCGGGTAGCCTGTTGTCAGCCGCGGATCCTCCGGAAGAGGGCGACAGCGGGCTTGCAGCGCTTGCGGTGCGTACGGCCTCGGATATTTCGGCGCTGTTTGCCGAGCCGCCGACCCTCACGCTGCTCTCCGCGAAATCGGCGCTTCGGCCGATGACGAACGACGCGGTGCCGATCAACGAATTTTTGCCGGGTGTTGCAGGGGTTTATGCCGTTGTCGCGCACCCCGGCGTGATCCTGGCGCCCCAGCTTGGGCGATTGGCAGCGAGCGCGATCATGGGTGCGTAATTCGACGCTGGAGAGCGGGGCGGCGGGCGCGCTGCATGCGAGCGAATGCCACAGCCTCAAACGAGGACGTCCTGTCGGCGTAGCGGCAGCGCGTAGCGATCGTGGCTATACTCGCCATCCTTACATTTCCGAAAGGATTTCTGTATGCGCCCTCAAGTCAGTGTATTTCTCGCTCTCAGTCTCGATGGATTCATCGCCGGTGAAAGCGGCGATCTGTCATGGCTGGAGGCATTTTCGTCGGATTCGCCGGATGAAACCGGCTATACGTCGCTGATGAACGACATCGACGTGATCGTGATGGGGCGCAACACATACGATACGGTGATTGCGTTTGACCCGTGGCCTTATGCCGGCAAACGGATGGTGGTCATGACTCGTCGGAAACTGGCGTCGCGCCATGGCGAAGAACCGTTCGACGGGGCGCTCACGACACTGCTTGGCCGGCTGGCAGAGGACGGCCATCGTCACGTCTACCTGGACGGCGGCATGACGGCGCGAGAAGGCATCGCGGCCGGCGTCGTCGACAGCATCACGCTCAGCTGGGTGCCGATCGTGCTCGGGAAGGGGATTCCGCTGTTCAGCAACGACCTGCCGCAAACGCTGCTGCGGCTCGACGATACGAAGCGATTGCCGAGCGGGTTGATGCAGGCCCGGTATGTGCCGGCCAGCCTGGATTGACGCGGGTTGTGATGCTGAACGCAGCGCCGGGAATGCGCTGCATGGTCATCGATTCAGGCCGGCGTCACGCGTCTCGTCGTCGGTCAGTGCGTCTGATCGAAATCCTGCTCGCCGTCCGGCGGAGGAAGGTCGAGCACGAGCTTGACCGCGCTGTAGTTGGCCTTGAGCGAAAACACGCGGCCGATCACGAAAAACGTCTGGCGCGAATTCTCGAGTTCGACGAAGTCGCCCGGTTGCGGCACGTGCGCGCCCTGGTCATACGAAAAGCTGGTGCTGGTCTGCTCGCCGATGGCTTCCGCTGCGTGCTCGGTGAATTCGATGGTGATGTGAGTGGTCATGCGAGCCCCGTTGGGTCGATTGAAGAGGGTAGAGGGCTCGATTTTCGCATAGCGGCTGCCGGTGCCGGTGCGATGCTTGCTGGCTGACGGGTGTTGGCGAGGCTGAGCGGCAACTCGGCTTCGCTCGACACGAACGGGCATGCCAAAGCCGGCGTAACGGCGCACCTGGAGCGCGACGGATAGTCGAGCTGGCGCAGCGGATGCCCAACAACCGCTCGTTTCGGGATAGCCGGATACCAAAGGTCCGCAAATCCACGCTTTCGCTACAACACCCTCACACTCCGGATTTCCCTAATTCCCGAAGCACGGCTCCGTATCCCCCGGGGTGCACGTTACTTGGCAAATATCGCTCCCACCCCGTATGGCGGTTTAAACACGCAGAGACTTGCCCACAGCCTGGTGGGTGGACAGATAGCGAGTTGCGTCGGCCGATAACCCGGCTGCAGTTATCGGCCGTATGCCTGCCGGACCATTCAATCAGGCGCGTTAGCCGACTGACAGCGATAAGAGAAGCCGCTGCTCATTATCGCGCCGGCGATGGGCGGCATCATTCTTCTTTCATTGATGCATAAGGCACTGCCAGATCCGCCTGCCAGGTAACGCCATCGGACGTCGACGTGTAGTAAATGCTCGAATCGGAGGCGTTTTGGTGCGCCAGGTAAAGATTGTTGTTGAATACTGCCAGTGAAACCGGCGCGTTGGTTTGAGCAACGCCGTAGAGTAATTCGACCGGAAATCTCCAGTTCACACCATCGGATGTCCACGTATAGTAGATATTGGTGTTGGCGTCGGGGGCGCCTTTATACGCCAGGTAAAGATTGCCTTTGAAGGCGGCCATTGCGACCGGCACGGTGGTCGAGACAACGTCGGGTCGAACGATATTTTCTTGTGCCCAGTTAACGCCATCGGACGACGACGTATAGAAAACCAGCGAGTCGGATGCGCCTTTGTGTGCCAGGAACAGCTTGGTACCAAACGTGGCCAACGCGACGGCTTGGGCAGTCTTGGCAGCGCCGGTGAGGATGGTGGTGGGCGATGACGCCCACGTCGTGCCGTCGAAGTTCGTGATGGCAATATTGGTGCTGGATGCCTGTTTGAACGCCAGGTACAGCTTCGTCTTGAATGAGGCCAATGCGACCGGGTTATCGCTTCTGCAATTCGAAACTGCCTGATCACTCCCCCAGCTCGAACCGCTGGTCGAATCGTAATAGACCTGGGTGTCGGATCCCGAGCTCTTGTGAGCCGAATATAGTTTCGTGCCGAATGCTGCCAACGCCAGGGCCTGATTGGTCGAGTCATAGGTGTTGATTGGAGCAGGGCGCGACCAGATCGAACCATTGTATGTCTGGTATTGAATCTTGGTGCTTTTCTGGTCTTTGTAGACCAGATATAGCTGGTTGTTGAGCGTCGCGATTGCAGGCCAATTCGTTGTCTGCGCAGCGGCAACGGAAACATCTTGGTCGCTTTCTTCTTCGACAAGGCGATTTTCGTCATTCATGATATGGCCCTCTGGATTATTAATGGAGGTGAGCTGGCCGGCATATTCAAGCCGGCACGTGAAATTTGAAAATTCACGTGCAATAAAATTAGCCTTGCTCATGCGCCGGATCCATTACACTCGATTACGCGTTTGCGCCATCCGGGCGTAGCGCGATTCCATGAACGGCAGGCCCTCGATCGCTTCGACGCGCCAGGCGAAAGGCATGACGAAAACGGCGCCGAAGCGCCGTTGTTCTCGTGCAGAGGCTGGCTGCGACGACACGTGAAGATGCCTGCTGCCGATCGGCGCGCAGATATACGCCACGTGGCTTGTCTGACGTACCGTTGGCGAGCGGCCAGAAGCCCTGACCCCGAAGAGAAACGGACGGATCACCCCATCCCCCGATCAGCCGCCGATCTGGCGCCGGTCCGATCAGGCGCGCCACGGCCGCTTTCCCCGGTTTGTTTTGGCTCGTCGCCCCTAAATCGCTGTAAACTCACGCTTTTGCTGCCACGCCCCCACAATCCAGATGTCCCAATCCCCCAAAGTAGGGTTCGTATCCCTCGGGTGCCCGAAGGCGCTCGTCGACTCCGAACAGATCATCACGCAACTGCGCGCCGAAGGTTATGAAATCTCCGGCACCTACGACGGTGCCGACCTCGTCGTCGTGAACACCTGCGGCTTCATCGACGAAGCCGTGCAGGAAAGCCTCGACGCGATCGGCGAAGCGCTGACCGAGAACGGCAAGGTGATCGTCACCGGCTGTCTCGGCGCCAAGTCGAGCGCCAGCGGCTCGAACCTGATCGAGGAAGTCCACCCGAAGGTGCTCGCCGTCACCGGCCCGCACGCGGTGGGCGAAGTGATGCAGGCCGTGCATTCGCACCTGCCGAAGCCGCACGACCCGTTCACCGATCTCGTGCCCGCCGCCGGCATCAAGCTCACGCCGCGCCACTACGCATACCTGAAGATCTCCGAAGGCTGTAACCACCGCTGCACGTTCTGCATCATCCCGTCGATGCGCGGCGACCTCGTGTCGCGTCCGGTCGCCGAAGTGATGCTGGAAGCGGAGAACCTGTTCAAGTCGGGCGTGAAGGAACTGCTCGTGATCTCGCAGGACACGAGCGCGTACGGCGTCGACGTGAAGTACCGCACGGGCTTCTGGAACGGCAAGCCGATCAAGACGCGCATGACCGACCTGGTCGCCGCGCTCGGCGAACTCGCCGCGCAGTACGGCGCATGGGTGCGCCTGCACTACGTGTACCCGTATCCAAGCGTCGACGAAGTGATTCCGCTGATGGCCGAAGGCCCGTTCAAGGGCCACGTGCTGCCGTATCTCGACGTGCCGTTCCAGCACGCGCACCCGGAAGTGCTGAAGCGCATGAAGCGTCCGGCGAACGCCGAGAAGGTGCTCGAGCGCGTGCAGAAGTGGCGCGAGATCTGCCCGGACCTGACGATCCGCAGCACGTTCATCGCAGGCTTCCCCGGCGAGACGGAAGAGCAGTTCGAAACGCTGCTCGACTTCATCCGCGAAGCGGAACTCGATCGCGTCGGCTGCTTCGCGTATTCGCCGGTCGAAGGCGCCACCGCGAACGAACTCGACGGCGCGCTGCCGGATGACGTACGCGAGGAACGCCGCGCACGCTTCATGGAAGTCGCCGAGGAAGTGTCGGCGAACCGCATCCAGCGCAAGGTCGGCAAGACCCTCAAGGTGCTGATCGACGAAGTCAGCGCGGAAGGCGGGATCGGCCGTACGGCGGCCGATGCGCCGGAAATCGACGGCGTCGTTTATGTCGAGCCGGCGGCGAAGGCATCGAAGCGCTACAAGGTCGGCGATTTCGTGTCCGTGAAGATCACGGGCGCCGACGGCCACGATCTGTGGGGCGAGGTGTAAGCGATGACCGCGGCATTTCCGGAGATCCTCGCGCTCGGCGAGGCGATGATCGAATTCAACCAGTCGCAGCCGGGCCGGCCTGAATTCCTGCAGGGCTTCGGTGGCGACACGTCGAACTTCTGCATCGCCGCGGCGCGCCAGGGCGCGTCGACGGGCTTCGTGTCGGCGATCGGCGACGATCCGTTCGGCCGCCTGCTGGCCGACATGTGGCGCGCGGAGCAGGTCGACACGACGTACGTGCGGGTCGACCGCAGCGCACCGACCGGCGTGTATTTCGTCACGCACGGCGCCGACGGTCACCAGTTCGACTACCTGCGTGCGGGCTCGGCGGCGAGCCGCTATGCGGTGGGCGACCTGCCGCTCGACGCACTGGCCGCCGCGAAGGCCGTGCACCTGTCGGGCATCAGCCTCGCGATCAGCACGGCTGCATGCGATGCCGCGTTCGCGGGGATCGACCATGCGCGCCGCAACGGTGCGAAGGTCAGCTTCGACACGAACCTGCGCCTGAAGCTGTGGCCGCTGCCGCGCGCCCGCGCGGTGATGCGCGAAGCCCTGCGCCAGACGGATATCTGCCTGCCCAGCTGGGACGACGTGACGGCCCTCACGGGCGCGAAAGATCGCGACGCGATCGTCGATGCGATGCTCGAACACGGGCCGCAGGTCGTCGCGCTGAAGCTCGGCAAGGAAGGTGCTTACGTGGCAACGCCGAACGAGCGGCGCGTCGTGCCGGGCTTCGCGGTCGAGGCCGTCGATGCGACGGGCGCGGGCGACTGCTTCGGCGGTGCCTTCGTCGCGCGGATCGTCGCGGGCGACGATCCGTTCGCGGCAGCGCGCTATGCGAACGCCGCGGCGGCCCTGTCGACGACGGGCTACGGCGCGGTCGCGCCGATTCCGCACCGCGATGCGGTGGAGCGCCTGATGCAAGGCTGACGCGGCATGCGCACGCCGGCCACGGCACCGCACGAACGATTCATTCGATCAGAAGGATGAGGAGGCGACATGCAACGTGAAGTGGTGGTGGTGAGCGGCGTGCGTACCGCGATCGGCGATTTCGGCGGCAGCCTGAAGGACATCGCGCCGACCGCGCTCGGCGCGCAGGTCGTGCGCGAAGTGCTGCAGCGTGCACAGGTGTCGGGCGACGAGGTTGGCCACGTGGTGTTCGGCAACGTCGTGCACACGGAGCCGAAGGACATGTATCTCGCGCGCGTCGCCGCGATCGACGGCGGCGTCGCGCAGCACGCGCCGGCACTCACGGTGAACCGGCTGTGCGGCTCGGGCCTGCAGGCGATCGTGTCGGCCGCGCAGG
This sequence comes from Burkholderia sp. Ac-20384, assembly GCF_017104605.1. Lineage (NCBI taxonomy): Bacteria > Pseudomonadati > Pseudomonadota > Betaproteobacteria > Burkholderiales > Burkholderiaceae > Burkholderia > Burkholderia sp. Ac-20384. The sequence goes on from NZ_JAAGPE010000211.1 coordinate 10,024, forward strand.
GCGTGCTGCTCGGCGATGCGGACATCGCGATCGCAGGCGGCGCGGAGAGCATGAGCCGCGCGCCGTATTCGATCCCGGCCGCGCGCTTCGGGCAGCGCATGGGCGACATGCGCGCAGTCGACATGATGGTCGGCGCGCTGAACGATCCGTTCCAGACGATCCACATGGGCGTGACGGCCGAGAACGTTGCGGCGAAGTACGGCATTTCACGCGACGCGCAGGATGCGCTCGCGCTCGAATCGCACCGCCGCGCGTCGCACGCGGCGAAGGCCGGTTACTTCAAGGACCAGATCCTGCCGGTCGAGCTGATCGGCTCGAAGAAGGGCACGCCGGTCGTGTTCGATCACGACGAGCACGTGCGCCACGATGCGAGCCTGGAGGATTTCTCGAAGCTGCGGCCCGTATTCGTGAAGGAGAACGGTACGGTGACGGCCGGCAACGCGTCGGGCATCAACGATGCGGCTGCTGCCGTGCTGCTGATGGAGCGCAGCGTGGCCGAGCAGCGCGGCGCGCAGCCGCTCGCGCGCCTCGTTGCGTATGCGCACGCGGGCGTCGATCCGGCCTACATGGGGATCGGCCCCGTGCCGGCGACGCAGAAAGTGCTCGCGCGTGCGGGGCTGACGGTGGCCGATCTCGACGTGATCGAGGCAAACGAGGCGTTCGCCGCGCAGGCATGCGCGGTGACGCAGGAACTGGGTCTCGACCCGGCAAAGGTGAATCCGAACGGATCCGGCATTTCGCTCGGGCACCCGATCGGCGCGACGGGCGCGCTGATCACCGTCAAGGCGCTGTACGAGCTGCAGCGCATCGGCGGCCGATATGCGCTCGTCACGATGTGCATTGGCGGCGGGCAAGGCATCGCCGCGATTTTCGAGCGAATCTGAAGCAAGGAGCAACACAAGGTGGGTCGATATTCGCAATGGCAACGGGCGCTCATCGTCGCGGGCGCGCTGGCGGCGGGCATGACGATGCCGGGCGTGGTCGCGGCGCAGGCCGTCGCACCTGGCGTGCAGCAGGATGAACCGGCCATGGCGCGGCCGCTGAAGCCGAATCCCGAGTTCGCCCGCCTGCCGCGCTACGAAGGCACGCTCGGCGACCGGCCGATCGTCGTGCATCTCGGCCCGAAGACGGACGAGGAAGGCGTGCATGGCGAATACCAGTTCGCCGATACGGGCGAGGTCGTGCTGCTCGCGGGCGATCGCGACGGCGACACGCTCGAGATCGAGGAATCGAACGACGGCACAAACATCACGGGTGTGTGGATCGGCCGCTTCGACGCGACGGGCGACCTGAAGGCCGACCGGATGAATTCGGACGAGTCGGATCCGCAGCCCGTCGTGCTGCGTCTTGCACCGGGCAAGCGCGCGGCGCTGCAGGTGCGCGACGGCCGCGTGCAGGAAATCGAGACGGTGGGCGGCGTCGTCAACCTGCGCACCGACGACTGAACCCGCGCTGGCTCGGTACGCGCGGCGCGCATTGTACCGGGCCAATTGCGCCGATTTTGGCTAATCTAGCTGCATATTCCGCAACCGAACGGCCTCGTGCCGGGCTTCCTGTCATGACTGCATCCACTCCCAAGCGCGCGCTGCAAACCCGCATCGTTCAACCCGACGACGTGATCCCGGAGGGCTTCCGTTCGTTCGTGCCGCCGGTCGCGCGCGCGTCGACGGTCGTGTTCCCCGATCTCGCGACGATGCGTGCGCTCGTCTGGCACAACGACAACCAGTGGCGCTACGGCCTGCATGCGACGCCGACGTCGCTCGCGCTCGCGCAGCGGCTCGCCGAGATCGAGGGCGGCACGCATGCGCTGCTGCAGCCGTCGGGTCTCGCGGCCATCATGAACGTCTACTTCGGGATCGTGAAAGCCGGCGACGACGTGCTGATTCCGCACAACGTGTACGGGCCGAACGCCGATTTCGGCAACTGGCTCGCGAAGGATTTCGGCATTACCGCGCGCTTCTACGATCCGATGATCGGCGCCGGCATTGCCGACCTGATCCAGCCGAACACGCGGCTGATCTGGATCGAGGCGCCGGGCTCGGTGACGATGGAAGTGCCGGACGTGCAGGCGATCGCGGCGGCCGCGAAGGCGCGCGGCATTGTCACCGCCATCGACAACACGTTCTCGGCCGGGCTCGCGTTCAAGCCGTTCGAACACGGCGTCGACATCTCGGTGCAGGCGCTGACCAAGTACCAGTCGGGCGGCAGCGACGTGCTGATGGGCGCGACGATCACCGCGAACGCGGAACTGCACGCGAAGCTGAAGCTCGCACGGATGCGCTGCGGCGTCGGCGTGTCGGTCGACGATTGCTCGCTCGTGCTGCGCAGCCTGCCGAGCATGCAGGTGCGTTTCGACGCGCACAGCAAGAGCGCGCTCGCGCTCGCGCAATGGCTGAAGGCGCGGCCGGAGATCTCGGCGGTCCTGCACCCGCAGATCGCCGATTGCCCGGGGCACGCGTCGTTCATGCGCGATTTCACCGGCGCGGGCGGGCTGTTCTCGGTGGTGTTCGACGAGCGCTACAGCGCGGAGCAGATCGACCGCTTCGTCGAGTCGCTCGAACTGTTCGCGATCGGCTGGAGCTGGGGCGGCGCGTGCAGCCTCGCGATGCCTTACGACGTCGCGTCGATGCGTCCGGACTGGCCGCATCGCGGCACGCTGGTGCGTTTCTATGTCGGTCTGGAAGACGAAGCCGACTTGCGCGCGGACATCGAGCGCGCGATGCAGGACGTACTCGCCTGATCGCAGGCCGCAAAGGTTTCTCGGAAAAACAAAACGCCGGCGCGATGTTGCATCGCGCCGGCGTTTTTCATTTCGGATTCTGCAGGATCAGAACAGGCGCAGCAGCCCGTCGAGGCCGACATGATCGAACGCGACCGTCGCCGCGTCGCGTACGACGGGCTTCGCGTGGTACGCGACCGACAGCCCGGCTTCGGCCATCATCTTCAGGTCGTTCGACCCGTCGCCCATCGCGATCGCACGGCGCGGCTCGAGGCCGAGCGACGCGCACGTCTCGCGCAGCAGGCGTGCCTTCACGTCGGCGTTCACGATCTCGCCGAGCACCTTGCCGGTCAGCTTGCCGTCGACGATCTCGAGCGTGTTCGCATGCGCGTAGTCGAGGCCGAGGCGCGCCTTCAGCCGTTCGGTGAAGAACGTGAAGCCGCCCGACACGAGCAGCGTCTTCATGCCGGCAGCCTTCACGCCGGCGAGCATTTTCTCGGCGCCCGGCGTCAGTTGCAGCCGCTCCTCGTACACGCGTTCGAGCGCGTGCGCGTCGAGCCCGGCCAGCAGCGCGACGCGGCGCGTGAGGCTTTCGTTGAAGTCGCGGATCTCGCCGCGCATCGACGCTTCGGTGATCTCGGCGACCTGCGTTTTCAGCCCGCAGAAATCGGCGATCTCGTCGATGCACTCGATCGTGATCAGCGTCGAATCCATGTCCATCACGGCGAGCCCGAAATCGCCGAGCGAGAGGCCGGCCTCGACGAACGCGAAGTCGAGCGCGTGCGTGCCGCAGTACGCATCGATATCGAGGCGCTGCGCCGGGTTCGCGTTGTCGATCCGCAGCGCGTGATCGTCGGTCTGCACGATGCGGGTGCCGCGCGACAGCGCGAGCAGCGGTTTGTGATGGGCGTCCGACAGCGGCGCAAGACTCTGGATGACGAGGTTGTGGGTCATGACGGGATGGTTGGGAAGCGAATGAAATGCGTATGCGGCCTACGGGCAGCCGCCTGCCGATGCGGGCCCCGTCCGGCGTCGGGCCCTTGCGTGGCGAACGCGCCATTGTAGCCGGTTGGCCGCACGCGGCGGTCGGGGCGGATCGAAACCGCGCGCGGCGCCGCGGTCATGGCTCGTCCGCGCGATCCCAGTACGGTGGATCGCCGAAATGCTCGGCCATGAACGCGATGAAGGCGAGCGTCTTCAGCGGAACGTGCACGCGGCTCGGGTAGACGGCCCAGATCGCGATGTCTTCCGCGAACGGATAGTCGTCGAGCACCGTGACGAGCGCGCCGCTCGCGAGCAGCGGGCCGACGTCCCAGGTCGACTTGATCGCGATCCCGAAGCCGTCGACGAGCGCTTCGCGGATCGCCTCGCCGTTGCTCGCGACGAGCCGGCCGCCGACCCGCACCGTGAGCGGGCCTTGCGGCGTGGCGAACGACCAGTCGCGCTGGTCGCCGAGGACCACGCATTCGTGCTGCGCAAGGTCGGCCGGATGGCGTGGCGTGCCGTGTTCGGCGAGATACGCGGGCGAGCAGCACAGCACGCGGCGGTTTGCGGCGAGCTTGCGCGCGACGAGCGTCGAATCCTTCAGCGCGCCGAGGCGGATCGCGACGTCGTAGCCGTCGTCGACGAGGTCGACGATTTCGTCCGACAGCCGCAGGTCGAGCGACACGGACGGATAGCGGCGCAGGAACGCGGGAATCACCGGCGCGACATGCTGGCGACCGAACGACGACGACATCGACACCTTCAGCCGCCCATACGGCTCGGTGCGGCCGTGGCCGACCGACGCGCGCGCGGCGTCGGCGGCCGACAGCAGCGTATCGGCGTGCGCCATGAAGACTTCGCCGTCCTGCGTCAGGCTGATGCGGCGCGTGGTGCGGTGCAGCAGCCGCGCACCGAGCTGGCGCTCGAGCTGCGCGATGCGTGCGCTCGCGACCGCGGCCGACACGCCGAACTCGCGCCCGGCCGCGGTGACGTTCGCGAGCAGCGCCGCACGCACGAACAGCGCGACATCGAGCAGGTCGAGCGGCTTGTCGGGGGCCGGAATCGGGTCGGAGGTCATTATTCTGAAAATCCTGAAAATGTTTCAGGAAATATAGCGGTTTTCTCGAATGATCGGGTTGCCTACGATGACGTTTATGGGGCTGCGCCGCGGCCCACAGGATTTCCTGAAGGAGTGTCGTGATGAAAGCCGTTGGACTGACCCGTTATCTGCCGATCGACGATCCGCAAGCGCTGCTCGACGTGGAGCTGCCGCAGCCTGTGCCGGGACCGCGCGATCTGCTCGTGAAGGTCGAGGCGATTTCCGTGAACCCGGTGGACACCAAGGTGCGCGCGCCGAAGCCGCAGGTCGAGGACACGCCGCGCGTGCTCGGCTGGGATGCGGCCGGCACGGTGGTCGCGGTTGGTGCCGACGTCACGCTGTTCCGGCCCGGCGACGAGGTGTTCTACGCGGGCAGCATCACGCGGCCGGGTGCGAACAGCGAATTCCATACGGTCGATGAGCGGATCGCCGCGCTGAAGCCGCGCACGCTCGATTTCGCCGCCGCCGCCGCGCTGCCGCTCACCGCGCTGACCGCGTGGGAAGCGCTGTTCGACCGATTGCGCGTGTCGCCGCAGGGCGCGGACGCCGGCAAATCGGTGCTGATCATCGGCGGTGCGGGTGGTGTGGGCTCGATCGCGATCCAGCTCGCGAAGACGCTCGGCAAGCTGCACGTGATCGCTACCGCGTCGCGGCCGGCGTCGGCCGACTGGGTGCGCTCGCTGGGTGCGGACGCGGTGGTCGACCATTTCGGCGACCTGCCTGCGCAGTTGCGCGAGGCCGGGCATCCGAACGTCGACTACGTGCTGATTTTCAACGACACGGATCGTCACTTTCCTGCCGCAGCGGAGGTAATCCGGCCGCAGGGCGGCATTTGCACGATCGTCGAGAACGACAAGCCGGTGCCGGTCGAACTGCTGAAGGCGAAGAGTGCCGCGTTTCACTGGGAATTCATGTTTACGCGTGCAATGTTCGAGACGCCGGACATGATCGAGCAGCACCGGATCCTCGGCGAAGTCGCGCGGCTCGTCGATGGCGGCACGCTGCGCACAACGCTTGGCGAGCAGCTCGGCACGATCAATGCCGCGAACGTGCGGCGCGCGCACCAGTTGCTCGAGGCCGGGCGTTCGATCGGCAAGCTCGTGCTGAGCGGCTTCTGAGCCGGCATCGCGCGTAAGGTTGCGGCGCCGCGAACGCAAGCGGGGTAACACCCGATGCGTTTGCGGCGCATTGCATGCCGCTTGGCGGTAGACTGGCAGCGCATCATGCATCGAAAACCGCGCGGCACGCGCGTGCCGCCGCATACCAAGGAGGTCAGCATGAGCCAACGCAGCTTGTCAGTCGCCGCATCGTGGTCGGTCGTGTTCGCGGCGGCGTGCGTCAGCGCGAGCGTATTCGCGGCGCCGCCGGTCAAGGGCAGCCTGAAGGGCGGCGGTACCGGACAGCTCGAATACACCGTCAAGGTCGATTCGAAGACCTTCGGCAATACGCAGGAGACCCGCAAGATCCGCTCGGGCGAGACGGACGACTTCAACTGGAAGTCGGTGCCGCCGAGCGGCGCGGTCGCGATGCCCGACGGGTGCCCGAACGCCGACAGCCTGCCGCGCGACGAGAACGGCGCGATGGTGCGCCAGACCCAGGTGCGGCTTGCACCGTCGATCGACGCGAAGGGGATCGCCAACGTGCAGATGAGCTTCCAGGCGGCCGCGCCGAAGGGCACGCGCAGCGTGACGGCCGGCGGCAAGTCGCTGCAGTGTCCGGACGTCGTGTCGGTGAGCCAGGTGAAGTGGGTGTCGATCCCGACCAACGGCGGGTCGAAGTCCGTCACGATGAGCGATGGCTCGAAGGTGACGGTGTCGATCAAGCGCTGAGCGGCGTGCGCGGGCCGGCGTCGGAGCCGGTGCGCGCGCAACGGATTCGACGCGCGGGTGGGCCCGGCGGCACGTGACCGTATCGTGTCGCCGTCATGGTGCCTTTTCGCGATCAGCAGTACGGAACCGTGTTGCTGCAACGGCACGGCAGCAGCCGTTCGACGGGCGGCACCGTCGCGTGGTGGCCCGCGTGACGTCATGCGAATGTCACGCTATGCTCGCCCGCATCATCACCTTCCTGTCACGACCTCCCGATGAAATGCCGAATGCGCGCGTTGCTGTGCGTGGTGATGCAAGGCAACGTGGCGACCGGCATCGAGATCCTGCAAAACGGCGAGCGGCGAATCATCGAGGCTGCGCGGGAAATCGTGATCTCGGCAGGCTCGCTCAATTCGCCTCACCTGCTGAT
>NZ_JAAGPE010000212.1:0-233 GCF_017104605.1 Burkholderia sp. Ac-20384
TAGGTTACACTGGTGTGTCGGTTGTTGTCGGGCGGTGGCGTTGGTCTGGGGTGGGTGCGGAGAGGCGCGCGGTGTGGCCGGCTGAACGGGCGCAGCGGGCACGGGAGAGGGGGTCGCCAGGTGACCGTACAGGTCTATGTGGGGTACGACGCACGGGGCGCTGCAGGTCCGCGGTAAGCCGTCTCGACACACAGTGGTGCACTGGGTCTGCGAGGTGCGGTATTTTTTTTTGT
>NZ_JAAGPE010000213.1:0-16624 GCF_017104605.1 Burkholderia sp. Ac-20384
TCGTGACGGTGGTACGCGGCGGGGTCGGCTTCAACGCGGCGGTGGCCGGTCGCGCGGCTGTCGGCCGCGGGCGGACAGGCTCGAATCCGGCAGGAAGCGGGGCCGGATCGGGGCGCGGGACTTGCGAGTTGGCTGCCGCGCGCGCGAGGCTGGCGGTGCTGCCGGTCGTGGGCGGCGGCATCGCGCTGGCGGGAGTGATCGGCGCGGGCGGTGTCGGCACGCTGCGCTGGGGCGCGGTCGGCTTCAACCAGCCCGACGGCGCGACGGGTTCCACGGGCGGACGCGGCGGCGTGCTGCTGCGCGGCTTCGGTCGCGCCTGCGGGTCGGGTTTCCACAGCGTCGGGCGCGAGTACCGGCCGTTCTGGCGCGGCGCCATCGAATTGACGGTATGCGCGGTGGTCGGCTGGACGACATCGTCGTCGCGATGCAGTGCGCTGCGCGGCAGGTCGGCGATGCCGCGCGCTTCGTCGTCACCGCCGTCGCGCGCCAGCTTGACGCCGAACGACGTATCGACCCACGCGGCGAACTGGCGCCAGCCGATGCCGGTCAGCCAGGGCAACCCGGCGAAGAACAGCACGACCATCGCGACCGGCGTGCCGATCGGGCCGAGCACGTGGGCGAAGCCTGCCGAGAACGCATGGCCGAGCGCGTTCGTGTCGGGGCCCGACAGCGGGCTCGTCAGCGTGCAGCTCGCCACGAACACCGCGGCGAAGCCGAGCCACAGACGGATCGAGCCGCGGCCGGCAAGCCCGACACCGCCAGGCAGCATCGCCTGCACGAGACGCCAGAAGAGAAGGAGGAACCAGACGGCGGAGATGCCGAACCAGCCGAAGACAACCGTGTGCATGCTTTGAAACAGGAATGGGGAGGGGCGCGCGGGGCGCGACCCGCCGAGTTTAACCGGCCGGCGAACAAGACTCTAACGCGGCGTGCATCCAATTCACGCCGCGCGACGCGTATGCGCGGCACGCGCGCGCGTGCCGCGCCATGCGAAGGCGGTCGGTCGGCCTTCGCGCGCGCCGTGCATCAGGGGCTCCGGTGCGTAAAGGTCAGTGTTGCGCCGGAATTGGTCACGAGCTGCAATTGCCGCGGCTCGCGCATCTGCACGCCGGTCTTGTCGACGTGCGCGAGTGCGTCGAGGTACGCGGTTTCGAGCTGGCCGCCGAGCGTATTCGGGCAGGCCATCCGCGTACCGGCGAGCGGCCCGAAGCTCAGCAGGCCGTTCTTGATCGCGTAGGTGCCCATATAACGATTGCAGCCGGAAAATCCGCTGGCGCGCCGGATGCCCGAGTCGGTCGACAGCGCGAGCTTGATCGGCTCGCCGTTGTCGCCGTGCGGGATCGCGCGCTGCGTGCCGTCGGCATTCACCCAGCTGGTGAGTTCCCAGCTCGTGTCGTCGAGCAGCTGGACGGCGGCCGGGTTGTACGGGTCGGGCGCGGGGGCGGTGGAATCGGGGTGGGTCGGCATCGCGCAGGCGGCGAGAAGCGTGGCAAGCGTCAACGCGCAGAGCGGCGCGCGCAACGGGCGAAGCAGGCCGGTGCGTGCGCGTGCGGCGGCGGACAGGTGGGACATGAGCCTCGTTCCTCATCGGATTCTGATCAAGGCGTAAGAGTAACGCACCCGCCCCGCGGCAGGCGAGCCGACACTTCACGCGTGAAAACGTTCGCAGCCTGCTTGCGAGCGGCCCGCGGCCGGTTGCCGGCGCGCCGAAACGCGCAAAACCGGTGTCGTGGCGCGTGTTAACATCGGAGCCGTTTTCGTCCTCCATCAGAAGCGGGTAATCACATGCAGATCGGTCAGCGGCTCGGTACGCCGCTCTCACCCTCGGCCACGCGCGTCATGCTGCTCGGCGCCGGCGAACTCGGCAAGGAAGTCATCATCGCGTTGCAGCGGCTCGGCGTCGAAGTCGTCGCGGTCGATCGCTATCCGGACGCACCGGGCCACCAGGTCGCGCATCGCGCGCACGTGATCGACATGACGGACGCCGCCGCGCTGCGGGCGATCGTCGAAGCCGAACGCCCGCACCTGATCGTGCCCGAGATCGAGGCGATCGCGACCGACGCGCTCGCGGCGATCGAGGCGGCCGGCCTCGCCGAGGTGATCCCGACCGCACGCGCGACGCAGCTCACGATGAACCGCGAAGGGATCCGCCGGCTCGCGGCCGAGGAGCTCGGCCTGCCGACCTCGCCGTATGCGTTCGCGGATTCGTTCGAGGCGTTCAGCGCGGCGATCGCGAAGATCGGCATGCCGTGCGTCGTGAAGCCCGTGATGTCGTCGTCAGGCAAGGGGCAGTCGGTCGTGAAGACCGAAGCCGACGTGAAGCCGGCGTGGGACTACGCGATGGCGGGCGGACGTGTGAACCACGGCCGCGTGATCGTCGAGGGCTTCATCGATTTCGACTACGAGATCACGCAGCTCACCGTGCGCGCGATCGATCCGGCGACGGACGCCACGCGCACCTACTTCTGCGAGCCGGTCGGCCACGTGCAGGTCGCGGGCGACTACGTCGAGTCGTGGCAGCCGCAGCCGATGAGCGCGGTGGCGCTCGAGAAGTCGCGCGAGATCGCGCATAAGGTCACCGAGGCGCTCGGCGGGCGCGGGATGTTCGGCGTCGAGCTGTTCGTGAACGGCGACGACGTCTGGTTCTCCGAGGTGAGCCCGCGGCCGCACGATACGGGCCTCGTCACGCTCGCGTCGCAGCGCCAGTCGGAATTCGAGCTGCACGCGCGTGCGATTCTCGGGCTGCCGGTCGATCCGGCGCTCGGTACGCCGGCCGCGTCGGCCGTGATCTACGGCGGGCTCGACGAGCGCGGGATCGCGTTCGAAGGCGTGCGTGAAGCGCTCGCGGTGCCGGGCGCCGACCTGCGCCTGTTCGGCAAGCCGGAAAGTTTTGCGAAGCGGCGCATGGGTGTCGCGCTGGCGACCGGCGCGACCGTCGACGAAGCCCGCGAACGCGCGAAGCGCGCGGCCGCGGCTGTGCGGCCCGTGTCGGCACGCTGACGTATACAGGAGAGGACGATGACGCCGAAGTGGCTGCGTATCGGAAAGCTGGCCGCCGCGCTGGCGCTTGCAGTGAACCTCGCGGGTTGCGGCCTCGCGGCCGCCCCGTGCCGGGTAGCCTCGGCCGGGCTCAAGATCGTGCCGCTCGTCGGCCATGTCGCGGCCGCGCCGACCGACGCGTGTGCCGGCGTCATCGATCCCTGATCACGATACCCGACCCGATCGCCAACAATAATCGCGCGCCCCGCGAGGGCGCGCTTCCACCCGTCTCGTGAGAGGACCTGCATGATTCGCCAAACCCTCGCCGCGCTCGCGCTTGCCGGCACGGCCGTTTCCGTCGCGCATGCCGCGCAACTGACCGTCGAAGAGATCGACGCCGATTCGCGCCAGTTCACCGTCTACCAGTGCGCGAACCAGAAGCAGCCGGTGCGCGTGTCGTACTGGCTCGCCGGCAACGGCCAGAGCTTCGCGCTCGTGCCGGTCAACGGGAAGCAGATGCTGTTCGTCGACACCGTGTCGGCGTCGGGCGCACGCTACCAGGCCGGCCGCTATACGTGGTGGACGAAGGGCAAGGAAGCGACGCTGCGCGACGAGATCGCCGACCAGAGCTCGCCGCCGCTGCTGGGCGACTGCGTACAGGTCGAGAAGAAAAAGAAGAAGGGCTGAGCGCCGGGCGGGAACGTGGATGGCGCTGCCGGTGCCAGCCGGCGGCCGGCTCCCGGGCCTGACGGCCCGGCACGCGGGCTGGCGGCGGGCGATCGGGCAAGACGATTCGGGATCAGGCCCCTGAAATTGCCCGCCGGCCGATCGGGATAGTTCGACCGGACTATCCGTCTGCCGCACAGGCCTGCCCGAGCCCACCGCGCGAACTGCCGTTGCGGCCGTTCGTGGCGTTGTCACGGACAGATGGCCGTGCAGTGCTACAATACGCCCCTTTCCGCCGGCATTCGCGCCGAACGGAGTCCGCACGGCCTGGCGTCCAGCGTTCGCATTGAACCGGTCCCAAGCGCCAGAGCGGCGCCGCGCGGCGCGCCGCGGCTCCGTCTATTTCCGAATTGTGATGAGCGCAGGCCCGGCTGGCCTGACGCACGATGTCCCCGCCGCGCCTTTTGAGCGAAACGCCACCATGTCCGATTCTGTCGCCAAGCCCGTCGACGCAACCTTCGATCAATTCGGCCTTGCCGCCGATATCCTGAAAGCCATTGCGGAGCAGGGCTATACGACGCCAACGCCGATCCAGGCGCAGGCCATTCCGGTCGTGCTCGCCGGCCGCGACGTCATGGGCGCCGCGCAAACGGGTACCGGCAAGACCGCGAGCTTCTCGCTGCCGATCATCCAGCGCTTGCTGCCGCAGGCCAACACGAGCGCGTCTCCGGCGCGCCACCCGGTGCGAGCGCTGATCCTCACGCCGACCCGCGAACTCGCCGACCAGGTCGCCGCGAACGTGCACGCGTATGCGAAGCACACGCCGCTGCGCAGCGCGGTCGTGTTCGGCGGCGTCGACATGAACCCGCAGATGGCCGAACTGCGCCGCGGCGTCGAGGTCCTGATCGCGACGCCGGGCCGCCTGCTCGACCACGTGCAGCAGAAGACGGCGAATCTCGGCCAGGTGCAGATCCTCGTGCTCGACGAAGCCGACCGGATGCTCGACATGGGCTTCCTGCCCGACCTGCAGCGCATCCTGAACCTGCTGCCGAAGGAGCGCCAGACGCTGCTGTTCTCGGCCACCTTCTCGGGCGAAATCAAGAAGCTCGCGTCGACCTACCTGCGCAACCCGCAGACGATCGAAGTCGCGCGCAGCAACTCGACGAACGCGAACGTCACGCAGATCGTCTACGACGTCGCCGAAGGCGACAAGCAGGCGGCCGTCGTGCAATTGCTGCGCGACCGCGGCCTCAAGCAGGTGATCGTGTTCTGCAACAGCAAGATCGGCGCGAGCCGGCTTGCGCGCAATCTCGAGCGCGACGGCGTGGTCGCGTCGGCGATCCACGGCGACAAGACGCAGATCGAGCGGATGCAGGCACTCGACGCGTTCAAGCGCGGCGAGATCGAGGCGCTGGTTGCGACCGACGTGGCCGCGCGCGGCCTCGACATCGCCGAGCTGCCGGCCGTGATCAACTTCGACCTGCCGTTCAGCGCGGAAGACTACGTGCACCGGATCGGCCGTACCGGCCGCGCGGGTGCGACGGGCGACGCGCTGTCGCTGTGCAGCCCGAACGAGCGCAAGCAGCTCGCCGATATCGAGAAGCTGATCAAGCGTCCGCTCGAAATGCAGACGCTCGCGCTCGACAAGCCGGCGCGCCATCGTCACGACGAGCGCGGCAACGACCGCGGCGGCGATCGCAACAGCGAGCGCGGTGGTGAACGGGGCGGCGAACGAGGTGGCCGTCGCGATCGCGACGAGCATCGCGGTGCGTCGGCGGGGCGCCGGCCGGGCGGTTCGGAGCGCGGTCATCACCGTCGCCACGAAGCGCCGGTCGACGATTTCTTCCTGAAGCCGTACGAGCCGTCGGCGCCGGCGAAGCAGCACGACGACGCGCAGCCTGCGCAGCAGCCCGAGAAGAAGGGGCCGAAGCGTCAGGTCGCCGCACTGCTCGGCGGGTTCGGCATGCCGCGCAAGCCGTCGGCGTAAGCCGGGCGGAGTGACGGTGCGGCGCGCGAGCGCTGCGGGAGAAACGGGTGCATGCGATGAGCATGTGCCCGTTTTTCATTGGGGCTGCGGTTCGATGGGGGAGAGGGCACGGGGCGCCGGCGGTGGGCGATGCAGTCGGCATCCGGCTTACGCCGGATCGCCGCGAAACCGGCGCGCTGCGCGCGTCAGCCGGCCTGCGGCCCGAAGCGCATTGCCCACGCGGCCGTGGCGGCGGCGTAGAACGAATCGAGCGTCGTGCCCGCGAGCGCACCGTCGGGCGCGAGGCCCAGATGGGCGGCCGCGGCCTGTAGCGCCGGCAGCGGGTCGTCGCGTTCGAGCGCAGTTGCGCCCGTCTGCTTGCTGAGCTTTTCGCCGTTCGCATCGACGACGACGGGCACATGCAGGTACTGCGGCGTCGGCACGCCGAGGCAGTGCTGCAGGTGAATCTGGCGCGCGGTCGAGTCGAGCAGGTCGGCGCCGCGCACGACGTGCGTGATGTGCGCATCGGCATCGTCGACGACGACCGCGAGTTGATAGGCCCATTGGCCGTCCGCGCGCTTCAGCACGAAATCGCCGACTTCGGTTGCGAGGTTCTGCGATTGGGTGTGCTGCCAGCGATCGTCGAACGTGACGATCGCGTCGTCGCCATCCGGCACGCGTAGCCGCCACGCGCGCGCGGGCTTGCCGTGCAGGCCGGTGCGGCAGGTGCCCGGGTACGCGAGCGTCGTGTGGCGCTCGTGCGCGGCGCGCAGCGAATCGGCGATTTCCTTGCGCGTGCAGCCGCACGGATAGACGAACCCCGCCGCGACGAGCCGATCGAGCGCGGCCGTATAGGCGGCATCGCGCGTGCTTTGCCAGACGGGCGGCTCGTCGGGCGTCATGCCGAAATGCGCGAGCGTCGCGAGGATGTCGTCGGCGGCGCCGGGCACCGTGCGCGGGCCGTCGAGATCCTCGATGCGCACGAGCCATGCGCCGCCGTGCGCGCGCGCGTCGAGCCAGCTCGCGAGTGCGCCGACCAGCGAGCCGAAATGCAGCGGGCCGGTGGGCGACGGCGCGAAGCGGCCGCGATAGCCGGTCATCGGGGCGCGGGGCAGTGCGCGTTTACGCGGCGCTGGCTGCCGGTGCGCAGGCCGGGCACGACTGGCCGGGCACGTAGCTCGGCGACTGTTGCGCTTCCGGCGTGACGACCGCGCGGCACGCGAAGCACGTGACGTTCTCGGTGGGCTGGAGTTGCGGGTTCAGCGCGGTGCGGTAGTCGAACACGAAGCAGTCGCCGTGATAGTGCGCGCCGCCGACTTCCTCGAAGTATTTCAGGATCCCGCCTTCGAGCTGGTACACGTTCTCGATGCCGATTTCCTTCATGTGGATCGCGGCTTTCTCGCAGCGGATTCCGCCCGTGCAGAACGACACGACCGTCTTGCCTTCGAGGTCGGCGCGGTTCGCGTCGATCACTTCGGGGAATTCGCTGAACTTGTCGATCCGGTAGTCGAGCGCGTCGTCGAACGTGCCGACGTCGACTTCGAATGCGTTGCGCGTGTCGAGCATCACGACCGGGCGGCCCGTGTCGTCGTGGCCGCGGTCGAGCCACGTCTTCAGCGTCTGCGCGTCGACGAACGGCGCGCGGCCGAGTTCCGGCTTGATCGCCGGCTTCTTCATCGTGATGATTTCGCGCTTCAGGCGCACGAGCATGCGGCGGAACGGCTGCGAGTCGGACAGGCTTTCCTTGAACTGCAGCGTCGCGAACTTGCCTTCGAACAGCGGATCGTGGCGGAGGTACGCGATGAACGCGTCGGTCGCTTCGCGCGTGCCGGCGATGAACAGGTTGATGCCTTCCGGCGCGAGCAGGATCGTGCCGCGCAGGCCGAGTTCGTTGCAGCGGGCGGTGACGAGCGGGCGCCATTGCTCGTTCGTGTCGAGCGACACGAAATGGTAGGCGGCGAGGTTGACGATGGTCATGATGGTCCGACGGGAAAACGGCCGCACGGCGGCCCGCAAAAAAGGGTGCGAAGCCGGGGCGTTGATTCGAAAAACCGTATTATCCCGCAAACCGCGCTCAGGCCGGCATCCTGCCGTTTGGCCAGCCGCGCGACGTGCGGTCGCGTGCATCGGCCGAACGGCCAGGGCGGGGATTTTTTGGGCAGCCTGCGCAGCGGGGCGGCTACAATAGCGCCCATGTCAGATCCCCGCTTCGTCCATCTTCGCGTCCACTCCGAATTCTCGATTGCCGACGGCATCGTGCGCATTGACGACATCGTCAAGGCGGCGGCCGCAGACGGTCAGGGCGCGCTCGCGCTCACCGATCTCGGCAACGCATTCGGTCTCGTCCGTTTCTACCAGGAAGCCCGCGGCAAGGGCATCAAGCCGATCGCCGGCTGCGACGTCTGGATCGCCAATCCGGACGACCGCGACAAGCCGTCGCGGCTGCTGCTGCTCGTCAAGGACAAGGTCGGCTACCTGAATCTCTGCGAGCTGCTGTCGAAGGCGTGGCTCACGAACCAGTACCGCGGCCGTGCGGAGCTCGACGCGAGCTGGCTCGACGGCGAGCTTTCGCAGGGGCTGCTCGCGCTGTCGGGCGCGCAACAGGGCGACATCGGGCTCGCGCTTGCCGCGGGCAACGAAGAAGCCGCGCGCCGTCACGCCGAGCGCTGGGCGAAGGTGTTCCCGGGCGGCTTCTACATCGAGCTGCAGCGTTACGGCCAGCCGGGCGCCGAGGCGTACATCCAGCAGGCCGCGACGCTCGCGGCGGCGCTGAAGCTGCCGGTCGTCGCGACGCACCCGACGCAGTTCATGACCGACGACGATTTCACCGCGCACGAGGCGCGCGTGTGTATCTCGGAAGGCGACATCCTCGCGAACCCGCGGCGCCAGAAGCGGTTCACGACCGACCAGTATTTCCGCACGCAGGACGACATGGCCGCGCTGTTCGCCGACCTGCCGTCGGCGATCGCGAACACGGTCGAAGTCGCGAAGCGCTGCAACCTGAAGCTCGAGCTCGGCAAGCCGAAACTGCCGCTGTTCCCGACGCCGGACGGCATGTCGCTCGACGACTACCTGGTCCAGCTGTCGAAGGAAGGGCTCGAGACCCGTCTCGCGCAGCTGTATCCGGCCGAAGCCGAACGCGATGCGCAGCGCGACACGTACTACAAGCGACTCGAATTCGAGTGCGGGACCATCACGAAGATGGGTTTCCCGGGCTACTTCCTGATCGTTGCGGACTTCATCAACTGGGCGAAGAACAACGGCGTGCCGGTCGGCCCGGGCCGCGGCTCGGGCGCCGGTTCGCTGGTCGCGTACGCGCTCGGCATTACCGACCTCGACCCGCTGCGCTACAACCTGCTGTTCGAGCGTTTCCTGAACCCGGAACGCGTGTCGATGCCCGACTTCGACATCGACTTCTGCCAGCACGGCCGCGATCGCGTGATCCAGTACGTGAAGGAGAAGTACGGCGCGGACGCCGTGTCGCAGATCGCCACCTTCGGCACGATGGCCGCGAAGGCGGCCGTGCGCGACATCGGCCGCGTGCTCGACCTCGGCTACATGTTCACCGATGGCATCGCGAAGCTGATCCCGTTCAAGCCGGGCAAGCACGTGACGATCGCCGACGCGATGAAGGAAGAGCCGCAGCTGCAGGAGCGCTACGACCACGAGGACGAGGTGCACCAGCTGCTCGATCTCGCGCAGCGCGTCGAGGGCCTCACGCGTAACGTCGGGATGCACGCGGGCGGCGTGCTGATCGCGCCCGGCAAGCTGACCGATTTCTGCCCGCTGTACACGCAGGGTGACGACGGCGGCGTGGTGAGCCAGTACGACAAGGACGACGTCGAAGCCGTCGGCCTCGTGAAGTTCGACTTTCTGGGTCTCACGACGCTGACGATCCTCGACTGGGCCGAGCGCTACATCCGCCGCCTCGATCCGTCGAAGGCCGACTGGGCGCTCGCGCAGGTGCCGCTCGACGATCCCGCCTCGTTCCAGATCCTGAAGAAGGCCAACACGGTCGCGGTGTTCCAGCTGGAAAGCCGCGGGATGCAGGGCATGCTGAAGGATGCGCAGCCCGACCGCTTCGAGGACATCATCGCGCTCGTGTCGTTGTACCGTCCGGGCCCGATGGACCTGATCCCGAGCTTCTGCGCACGGAAGCACGGCCGCGAGAAGGTCGAGTATCCGGATCCGCGCGTCGAACCCGTCCTGAAAGAGACCTACGGCATCATGGTCTATCAGGAGCAGGTGATGCAGATGGCGCAGATCATCGGCGGCTACTCGCTCGGCGGCGCCGACTTGCTGCGTCGCGCGATGGGCAAGAAGAAGCCCGAGGAGATGGCCAAGCACCGCGAGATCTTCGCGGAGGGCGCGGCGACGAACGGTCTCACGCGCGAGAAGTCCGACGAGATCTTCGACTTGATGGAGAAGTTCGCGGGCTACGGCTTCAACAAGTCGCATGCGGCCGCCTATGCGCTGCTCGCGTACTACACCGCATGGCTGAAGGCGCACCATCCGGCCGAATTCATGGCGGCCAACATGACGCTCGCGATGGACGACACCGACAAGGTGAAGATCCTGTTCGACGATTGCGTCGTGAACAACCTCGCCGTGCTGCCGCCGGACATCAACCAGTCGCATTACCGTTTCGAGCCGGTCGCCGAAGCCGACGGCAAGCGTTCGCGCACGATCCGCTACGGTCTCGGCGCGGTGAAGGGCAGCGGCCAGAACGCGATCGAGGAAATCCTGCGCGCCCGCGAGGAAAAGGCGTTCACCGACCTGTTCGACTTCTGCGAGCGGATCGACCGGCGCGTCGTCAACCGCCGCACGGTCGAGGCGCTGATCCGTGCCGGCGCGTTCGATTCGCTGAACACGAACCGTGCGCAGCTGATCGCGTCGGTGCCGCTGGCGATGGAAGCGGCCGACCAGGCCGAGGCGAACGCAATGCAGGCCGGCCTGTTCGACATGGGCGCCGAGTCGCCGCACGCGCATGCGCTCGTCGACGAGCCCGCGTGGGACGACAAGCGCCGCCTGCAGGAAGAGAAGGGCGCGCTCGGTTTCTACCTGTCCGGCCACCTGTTCGACGCGTATCGCGACGAGGTGCGCCGCTTCGTGCGGCAGAAGGTCGGCGATCTGAAGGAAGGGCGCGACAAGCTCGTGGCCGGCATCATCGCGTCGCTGCGCACGCAGATGACCCAGCGCGGCAAGATGCTGATCGCGCTGCTCGACGATGGCTCGGGCCAGTGCGAGATCACGATCTTCAACGAGCAGTTCGAGGCGAACAAGGCGCTGTTCAAGGAAGACGAGCTGCTGATCGTGCAGGGGCAGGCGCGCAACGATGCGTTCACGGGCGGCATCCGCTTCACGACCGATACCGTGATGGATCTCGAGCGCGCACGCAGCCGCTATGCGCAGGCCGTGCGGCTGACGATGAACGGCAACGCCGACGCGGCCGCACTGCGCCGTGTGCTCGAGCCGCACGTGTCGAAGGACGATCCGGCGGCGAACGTGGTCGAAGCGCCGGCGCCGCGCGGCGGCGGGCGCGATGGCGGTCGTCGCCCGCAGGCGCCGCTGCCGAACGGGCTCGCGGTCCAGGTCCACTACAGCAACGCGCGGGCACAGGGTGAAATGCGCCTCGGTGACGCATGGCGCGTGAAGCCGAGCGACGTGCTGCTCGCGGAGCTGCGTGCGACGTTCGACGGCAGCGTCGTCGAAATCACCTACTGACCGCGGGTCCGTCGGACGGCTGTCGCACCATGCGGCCCGTCGCATCGCCATCGTGCGGTGCGGCGGGCCGTTTTTGCATGTTCCCGCAAACGGGTCTTGGGCTGGCCATCCGGACGCTATACAATCGCGCGCTAGCCGCACGAACGCGGCGTCGACCGCCGCTCGTCCGGCAGGTGGCGCCGGTATCGCGCACATATACGGGGGCGGATCCGTGCGGCGAGCGGTGACATGCGACCAGGCCGCCCCGGAAGCGGATGCCGTGGAATGGCCCGTCGCGACGACAAAGAACTGACAGCCTCCACATGACCATGGCCAATGTGAACCCGACGCAGCGGATCCTCGTGATCCGGATCGATTTTCTGGGCGACATGCTGTGCACGACGGCGTTTCTCCGCGCGCTGAAGGAGCGCTGGCCCGGCGCCGAACTCCATGTGGTCGCGAACCGCTACAACGCGGCCGCGCTGGCCGGAAACCCGGACGTCGACACGATCCACACCTACGTCTATAGCCGTCAATGCGAGCGTAACGACCGCCCCGGACGGATGCGCGCATTCTTCGACCGGCTGCGGCTCGTGCGTCGCCTGCGTCGCTTGCGGTTCGACCTCGTGGTCGTGCCGAACGGCGGCATGCATCGCAGCAGCATGCAGTTCGCCCGTCAGATCGGCGCGAAGGATTGCCGCTGGCACGATGCCGAGACCGAATTCGACGATCGCAAGCCCGATCACGTCGCGCAGCGGCCGATGTGTCACGAAGCGCTGTCGGGTTTCCGGCTCGTACCCGAACTCGGCCGCGCCGATCTCGACCGCCTCGCGTTGTCGGTTCATCCCGACCGCGCGCTGCAGGACGCGTGGTATCGGCTGCTCGGCGCACGCACGAAGCCGCGGGTCGGGCTGTTCGTGACGAACAAGGCGGCCGAGCGCCGCTGGCCGGCGGATCGCTGGCGCGACCTCGCCGAGCGGCTTGCGCCGTCCGCCGATGTGATCGTGTTCCGCGACCCGGCCGTCGGCCATGCGCCCGAGGACGATTCGTGGCGCGACGTGTGCGCGCGCCATGTCGCGCCGTCGTCGGTCGCCGAGCTGGTGGCCGCGACGAGCCTGCTCGATGCGATCGTCTCGGCCGACAGCGCCCCCGTGCATCTCGCGTCGGCGCTCGGCGTGCCCGTCGCCGCGCTGTTCGAGGACCGTCCCGAGAAATACCTGCGCTGGCATCCGCTCGGTGTGCCGCACGTGATCCTGCGCGCCGGCGCGACCGTCGACGCGATCGGCATCGACGACGTCGAGCGTGCGGTGAATCACCTGCTGCCGCAGGCCACCCGTCGCGACGAACCGTTTGCCGATACGGCATACGCGCGGCCGGCTGCCGCCGCTGCGGCGCCGGCGGTCATGACCGTCGCTTCGTAGCGCCACCGGCATTGCAAGCACCGCGTACGGCACCCGCACCGGCGCGCGGTGCGCCGGCCTCGCCGCACCCTGCGAGCGGGGCCGCATCAGGCCAGCCGCACGGCCGATTCGCCACGCCGCACCGGCTGCTGCAAAATCCTGTACATTGCCAGCCTTGTTCAGCCAGCCAGATACACCCGCCGTGGCCCTGTTTTCTTCCGCCCGCCCGCCCAGAACCATCCTCGTTGCCGCGCCGCGCCGTATTGGCGACGTGCTGCTGACGACGCCGCTCGTCCGTTCGCTGAAGGCCCGCTGGCCGGACGCGCAGATCGACATGCTGGTGTTTCGCGGCACCGAAGGCGTGCTCGAGCACAATCCGGACGTGCGGCGCGTGATCGTCGTCGCGCAGCGCGCGGGAATCCGCGAGCGGCTGCGCGACGCACTGTCGATGTGGCGCCGCTACGATCTCGCGTGCGCGGCGCTGAGCTCCGACCGGCCGCGCTTCTACAGCTGGTTCGCGGGCCGCAAGCGGGTGGGCCTCGTCGATCCGAACCGCGTGACCTGGCTCACGCGGATGATGCTGAACGGGATCGCGATCAATCACCACGAATCCGCGCACACGGTCGTCAGCACGCTTGCGCTCGCCCCCGTGATCGGCATCGAGCCGGTGTCCGAGGTCGTCGCGCCCGGCATCGGTGACGATCCGGCGCGGCGCGCGCGCTTCGACGCGTGGCTTGCCGAATCGCCGGCGATCCGCGACGGCAAGCCGCTGGTCGTCCTGCATCCGTATCCGATGTTCCGTTATAAGCAATGGCGGCTCGACGGCTGGGTCGAGATGATCGGCTGGCTGCGCGAGCACGGCTTCGCGGTCGCGCTGTCCGGCGGCCCGGCCGACAGCGAGCGCGAGTATGCGGAGCAGGTTGCGGCCGAAGCGGGCGGCGACGTGCTGAATCTGGTCGGCCGCCTGACGTTCGGCGAAAGCGCCGAACTCGTGCGGCGCGCGCGGCTTTTCATCGGGCCCGACACCGGCGCGACGCACGTCGCGGCCGCGACCGGCACCGACACGATCGCGCTGTTCGGCCCGTCCGACCCGGTGCGCTGGGGCCCGTGGCCGCAGCACTGGCCGGCGACCGAGAATCCGTGGCCGCTGCGCGGCTCGGGGCGGCACGGGAACGTGTGGCTGCTGCAGGGGGAGGGCGATTGCGTGCCGTGCCGGCACGAAGGCTGCGAGCGCAAGGTCGACAGCCGCAGCGACTGCCTCGCGAATCTCGGTGCGCAGCGCGTGAAAGCCGCGGCGGCCGAGATGCTCGGGCTGAATCCGCCGGGCCCGGCCGAAGCCGTCGTCGATACGTCGCGACTGCATCGCAGCGGATCCGACTGACGCGCGGGTAACGCGCGTTTCCTGCCGGTTGCAGGCCGCTTGTCTGGCGACGAGCCAGCCGCACGGCCCGTTTCCTTCGAGGGTAGAGAACTCCGCGGTGGCCGAAGCCGGCCGCCGGCGGAGCGCAGGCCACTGCGTGTAACGCGTTACGCGCTGCGCCGGATCGCCGACGTTTCGCGCGGCAGCGCCTCGGCGCGTTCGCCGCAGCCGAGCAGGATGCCGGCCAGCAGCACGATCAGGTGCCCTTCGGCGAAATCGAGCAGCAGCGAATTCGCGAGACTGCCGATTGCGAAGATCGCGAGCCAGGCGAGCAGCAGATGCCGCGAGCGCGGATCGAGCGTGCGGCTGCCGCGCGCAATCTGCACGATCAGGTTGATGAACAGCAGCAGGCCGACCGCGCCGAGCTGCACGGCCATCAGCAGGTATTCATTGTGCGGGTTCGACGTGAGCTGGCCTTCGGCCGCCGTCTTGCCGGCCGTGAGCTTCTCGAATTCGGATTCGAGGCCGCCCGCGCCGTAGCCGATCACCGGGCGCTGGCGAAACAGCTCGAGCCCCTTCTTGTACCACTCGAGGCGCAGCCCGGTCGACGTGGCCGCGTCGCTCTGCCGGTATTGCTGCACTTCCGTCACGACTTTCGTCAGCCGGCCGTTGTGAACCGTGCATGCGGCGATCACGAGCGCGATGCCGGCCAGCACGAACACGCCGGCGGCGAGCGCCGCGCGCAACGCCGATTGCCGGCGCAGCAACAGCACGAAACGTACGGCGACGACGAGGATCAGCAGCAGCGCGATGACCTGCCCGGTGCGTCCCTGCAGCATCACGAACACGTTGACGAGCGACCACGCGGCGACGCCTGCATACGCGGCGCGTGACAGCGCCGTGCGGGCCGCCAGCGCGAGATCGGCCGCCTGGTAGAACAGCAGCGCGCCGAACATGCCGGCGGCGATGTGGTTCTTGAACACCCAGGCGCGCGACAGCGGCAGTTCGGTCGCGTGCGCGGGCCCGATCGCGGTCAGGCCGAGATAGTTGGTGGTCGACAGCAGCAGGATCACGCACAGCGTGCCGAACCAGCAGCGCCGCACGATCGGTGCCCAGTTCGAATGGCGGAAGGCGAGCACGGCGAATGGCAGCAGCAGCAGCTTGTCGTACTTGGCGACCCAGTTCCACGCCTTGTCGTGCGGTGCAACCGTATAAGTGACGCTGGCGGCCAGCGCGGCCAGGATCAGCAGCGCCGCGAGCGAGGCCGGGTCAGTGACGAACGAGCGCAGGTCGCGCCAGAATTCGGGGGAAATCACGAGCGCGGCGGCGAACAGCCCGCAGAACACGTTGGTCAGCGCGGTCGAGACCGGCACCATGCAGAGCGCGGCAACGGCGAATGCACGGGCGGCGGTCAGGCGCCGCGAGGCGGGAGCGGAAAACGAAAGCATCGGAACCTGTCGAATGGACGAATGCGGCTTGCGTACGTCGTGCTGCGCGCCGCGCGCCCCGGCGGGAGATCCGGGACGAACGGCGCAGAGTATACGCGAAGCAGGGCGCGTTTCCGTGTCGTTTTCGGGGCTTGATCAGCTGAACGCGCGCTTGATCCGCGAGCGCAGCAGTGCGCGCTTCAGGCGTCCTTCAACTGCCGGCGTGTCGAGCGCGACGCGCGTGCCGGCCGGTTCGCCGCGATGCAGGAAATAGCGGTCGAACGTCGCCTGGGTCATGCCCCATTTGTTCAGGAACTGGCGGCGACCGTCGTTCTTGACGATCTTGCCCGTGCTTTTCTGCTGGAAGTGGTAGACGAGGCTGTCGCCGACCCCGACGAAGATCCGGCAGCCGGCGTCCCAGAATTTCATCGAGAAGTCGTTGTCGCTGCTCATGCCGGGCGACAGCTCGCTGCTGTAGCCGCCGATCCGGTTCCACCAGTCGCGATGCACGAGCGTCGGCGGCCAGGTCGAGCCGAGCCAGTCCGCGCGCACGAGCTTCGGGGCTGCCGCAACGAGGCCCGCCGCGTCGAAGTTTTCGGCGTCGCGGCCGAAATTGCTGACCACCACGCACGGGTTGCGCGTGTCGACCGGCTCGACCATCGTGCCCGACAGCATGAAGAGGTCGGTCGGCATCTGTTCGATGCGGCGCACGAGCGCCGTGTCCCAACCGGGGCAGCAGAACATGTCGTCGTTCATGTAGACGACGTAGTCGCGCGTCGCGCGCGCGGCAGCCCAGTTCACCGCGTGGCAGATACCGATGTTGGTCGGCGACGCGGTGTGCTCGATGCCTTCGCTGCGCACCCAGTCGAGCGTGCCGTCCGAGCCGTCGTTCACGTGAACGATGATCTGATGGTCGTACGCGGAGTGGCGGCGCAGGCTGTCGACGACGAGCTTGAGGTACGGCAGGTTGTTCCAGGTCGGAATGATGATGGAGAACATGGCGGTCGGATTCGGTAGTCGTCGTGGCGGGCGGCGCGTGGCGCCGCCGGTCGGGCAGGCACGCGCGGCGCGGGCAGCCCGGCAGTGTAACGCCGGGCCGGCTGCATGCCGGGATCGGGAGAGG